>DASWPR010000448.1:0-6653 GCA_036398455.1 Dokdonella sp. | reverse complement strand
CGTGCTACCGACGGAGAAGTGCAACTTCCGCTGCACGTATTGCTATGAGGATTTCAAGATCGGCCGCATGCAGGCGCCCGTGGTAAGGGGACTCAAGCGGCTGATCTCCAATCGCGCACCTTCCTTGCGCCGACTATCGCTTTCCTGGTTCGGCGGTGAACCGCTGCTGGCCAAACCCGTCGTACTGGAAGTGGGAACCCACGCGTACAAGGTTGCGCGCAGCACGGCGTCCACTTCAATGCCGGGTTCACGACGAATGGCTACTTGCTGACGCCAGAGCTGTTCTGCGATCTCCTGAAGATCGCACACAAGGAATTCCAGATTACGTTGGACGGCGATGAGGAGTGGCACGACAGAACTCGCATACAGGCCAACCGGCGTCCGACCTTCGAGGTCATCTGGAACCACCTGTTGAGCTACAAGCAGGTGTCGGAGCCGTTTGCGATCACCTTGAGGCTTCATGTTCACGAGTAAAACATCGAGTCTCTCAAGCGGCTGCATGACAGGCTTCAGCGCGACATACTGGACGATTTGCGTTTCCGCATCTATTTCCACAAAGTCTTCAATCTGCGCCCTGAATCGACGATACGGGAAAAGGTGCTTGGCCGGGACGCGTACCTGCAGGCGATCGAATACGTCACGGGTTCGAAGTCGACACCGAAGCCTCCGGCGTCGGCGATCTCAGAGGAACATCTGGACGGGTACATCTGCTATGCCGCGAAGCCGAACTCCTTAATGGTACGGGCCAATGGTGGCATCGGAAAATGTACGGTCGCGTTAGGCGATGCTCGTAACGACATCGGACGATTGAACGAAGATGGGAGTTTGGACATTTCGAATGAGAAGTTGCGTCGCTGGTTCGCGGGATTTTCGCACTTATCGGAACAGACGTTAGGCTGCCCTTTATCCGTACTAGGTAAAACGGGAGGGGAATTGCATGCCCATTAAAGTCGATCCTTCTGCAATATCGATCGATTCCCGTGGCGAGGTTTCGATTTCAGATGCAAGCGCTCGGGCTGAGGTTGAGAAAGCAGATATGGATGTTGTTCCCGATGGTTCGGGGACGAATAGCGGTAGTTGTGGCGGAACCAATCTCGCTTGCAACAATACGGGCGATTGTACGGGCAGTACAAATACGAGCCGATGCAATAATTCCGGCCGATGTTTCATTGTTATATGGTAGAAAAATGGAGTCGAACCATGGCTAATTCTCGTCGATCATTCCTTCATACCGTGTTCACGACGACGGCGGTCTCGCTGGTGTCGATGCTCGGGCTTGGACGTGGTGCCTGGGCATCTTCCGATATCGCTGGCGTTAGCCCGAGCACCGGACAGAATCCGCAGGCTGGTGCTGTCGCTAATAGATTCCTGGAGGTGCGTATTCGTGGCGACTTGAGATCGCCGCCGATTAATTTCGAGCTGGTTCCCGGTCGGATGTCCGATCCCATCGACTTGGGCGCGCACGGCGTGTTCCGCGTGTCATGCACGCCAACGCATTGGAACGAGCGCTACAATCGCCAAGTCTATTCGTTGGTTCTTGCCGATGCGAACGGAAAGCAACTGGGTCAGATGAACATCGGCAGCGGCGCGACCGCGACTTTCATGGACTTTGGCATCCAGGTTAACGTGCTTGCCATAGAACAGACGGGCTGACTTTCGAGCGGCACGACGCGCGTCGCGTTTAATTTTTGCCAGACTTGCTGTGCGCCATTTGATTTTGAACAGGCTTTCGCAACGCCTTCTCCCGCGTCCCGACGTACCGCCGTCGGCGCGCGGGCTGCGTTCATGCCTGGGGTGAGAGTCGCGGGTCGTGACGCTCCTGAGAACCCGAGACGTCCAACTCTTTAGGCCCGGCGATGGGATCTGTACGCCCCCACTCGTCGTCGCCAGTGCGGAGTGGAGGCGATCTCACAGGACGTGACATGATCGCGGTGCCGATCGGCCCACGCGTGCAGCGCACAGCGACCGCGGCAGCGCCGATGTATCTCGAACGCCACGGCCGGCCGAAGCATCCTCGCGACCTGCTCGGCCATGCGTGCCTGCGCGGCCGCTTCAGCAGCGGCACGATTCCGTCGTGGGAATTCGAGCGCAAGGGCGTCGTCGTCAAGATCGATCCCGATGGACCGCTGCTGGTCCGACGACGGCGACCATGATGCCGCCCGACCGTGCGGCGCGGATGCGTTACCGAACGCGACGCACGCGCGCGGCCGACGCCGCGCATGCGCGGCACGGTCTCAGCGCGCGGAAACCGGCAGCCGCTCGAGATCCTCGATCAGGCCGGGGCCCGACGGTTCCCAGCCGAGCATCCGCCGCGTGCGCTCGCTCGAGGCCGGCAGATCGTGGCCGGCGAATTCCGCGAGCCAGCCGAAGAATGCGCCGGCGTCTTCCGCAGCGATCGACTCGACCGGCAGCTGCAGGCGGCGGCCGAGCGTCTCGACGATATCGCGCAGCGCCACGCCCTGCTCCGCGACTGCGTGGTACCTCGCGTTCGGCTCCGCCTTCTCGATCGCGAGCCGGTACAGGCGTGCCACGTCGAGAATGTGCGCCGCCGGCCAGCGATTCAGCCCGTCACCGACGTACGCGCACACGCCCTTCTCGCGAAACATCTGGATCGCGAACGTGACGAGACCCTGCTTGACCTGATCGTGAACCTGCGGAAGGCGCACCACCGTCACGTTGACCTCGTCCGCAGCCGCGGCGGCGGCGGCTTCTTCGGACGCGGCGCGCGGCACGACGTCGGAGCCGACGGTCGGATCGTCCTCCTCGGCCGGGCGGCCCGAGACCGGCCGTGCGATGCCGGTGCCCGACGTGACGATCAGCGGCCGGCCGGACCCGGCGAGCGCCGAACCGAGCGCCTGAATCACGCGGCGGTCGCTCGCGCAATTCGCCGCGAACTTCGAAAAATCGTGGTTGAACGCGAGGTGGATGACGCCGTCCGCCTGCGCGGCGCCGCGCTCGAGGCTGCCGAGGTCTTCGAGCGATCCGCGATGGATCTCGGCGCCGGCGGCCGCCAGCGCCGCGACCTTGTCGTCGGAGCGGCACAGGCCGAGCACCTGGTGACCGCCCGCGATCAGTTCCTGGACCACGGCCGAGCCGATGAAGCCGCTGGCACCCGTTACGAATACGCGCATGGAAAAGCTCCCGATTTCAGTTCGAAGATCAATGTCGCTCGCGTCCGCAGGCGGGTAAAGCCGGGAAGTTATCGCGGTATGGCGGCTAACAGGATCGACGCACGCGGCACGGTTCCGTGTGACTCGCGAAAGCCGCGCCGCGCCCGCAGCTCGCAGAACCGGCGCGGACTGCGCGCCGCGCGCCGCCGGCGATCCGCGCCGATCGAAATCTGCGACTCCGCCGCGGGCGCGACCCGCGAGCGCCGGGCCGACCGGCGCGCGGCGCCGTCGACGTCGCCGCGGCTGCACGATTTCTGCTCGATTCCGCGTCCACGATTCGCGATGCGGGCCGCTCCGGCGCGAAAAAACATCCTTGCGCGCCGCGGCCGCGACCGCGGATTTTTCCTCGGTATCTGCACGTTCGCGACGCAGAATCGAAGCCGGATCGAAGCCACGCGATGCGGACCGCCGCACGAGGAAGCCCATGACCGACACGCCTTTTCTGCCGCGCCTCGGTGGCGCCGACGCCTCGCTCGAGGAAACCCTGCGCATCGTCGAAGCCCGACGCCGCGTCCTGCGCTGGACCGCCGTCGCGGGCGCCGCGCTGCTGCTGCCGAAGCCGTCGCGCGCCTGCACGATCGTGCCGCAGGAAATCGCCGGGCCGTTTCCCGGCGACGGCACCAATGGACCGAACGTGCTGACTGAAAGCGGCATCGTCCGCGCGGACATCCGCTCGAGCTTCGGCGCGGCCGGCAGCGCGATCGCGTCCGGCACGCCGAACTCCGTCACGCTGCGCCTCGTCAGCACGACCAGCGCCTGCGCGCCGCTCGCCGGGCGCCCGGTCTACGTCTGGCACTGCGATCGCAACGGCGGCTATTCGATGTACTCGAACGGCATCGTCGGCGAGAACTACCTGCGTGGCGTGCAATTGACCGACGCGAACGGCGAGGTCACGTTCACCTCGATCTACCCGGCCTGCTACGACGGGCGCTGGCCGCACATCCATTTCGAGGTGTACGCCTCGCTCGGCGACGTGACGAGCGGGCGCAACGCGATCCGCACCTCGCAGATCGCGTTGCCCGAGACCGCGTCGCGCCAGGTCTACGCGCAGACTGCTCTGTATCCGGGCAGCAGCGCGAACCTCGACCGCGTGTCGCTGCAGTCGGATCTCGTGTTCGGCGACGACGGCGGCATCTACGAGCTCGCGACGGTCGACGGCGACAACGACGCGGGCTACTCGACCGTGCTCGAAGTCGGCATCGCGCTCGACGCGGCGTCGCCGGACCCGATCTTCGCGAGCGGCTTCGAGTCCTAGCGACGCGTCGTTCGGAAGCGGCGCTCCAAGCGATCAGCGCCGAGCCGCGCGGCCGATGTCCGGCGCGGCGCTCCGCGCATCGAGCGGCGGACCGGGCGCGGCGCACGCGGCGGCACGATGATGCGCATAGCGCCGCGGGCTCGCGACCGCGACGCGTGACGAGCATCGCGGCGGAGCGCGTCCCGAACCTCCGCCGGCGCGCGCCGAGCGGCCGCGCTTCGGCCGAAGCACGCGCCGCGCCGGCGTCGCGCTGGCCGTGCCGGCGACGTCCATCGCCGTCGCGTCGCCGCGGCCGTTCGATGCGCCGCCCTGCATCTTCAGTCTGTCGATCGGACCGTCGGAAACGGCGCGTAGCGCTGGAGCCGATCGGAACGCCGTGTGCGAACGCCGAACCCGCGCCCGACCGGCGAACCGAACGGCGCCGCCTGCGCGCGGCGGCGCGTGCCGGCCGCCGTATTCGGCCGTTCGACGAGACCGATGCGACAGCCGCGGTCGCCGCGTAGTACCATTGCCGCGCCGTTCGCGACAGGAGCCGTCCGCGCTCCCGACCGCACGAACGGTCCGCCGAGTTCTCATGGTGGCTCCGTCGGTTCTCCCGCGACGATAGCTCGCAAACCCCGCCAGGTCCGGAAGGAAGCAACGGTAGCGAGTGATTCGGGTGCCGGGATGCAGCTGGCGGAGCCGCCTCCTCCATTTGCGTTCTCACCGCGCCCGATCGCCGCCGGTACGCGTCGTGCGATGCGACGGGCCGCGCGTGCGCCACATGTGTACAGGAGCCTGCTTCAGCAGCGAATGCGTGCGCGGACGCGGGCGCCGGCGGCGTGATGCGTGGTCCGCGCCGCGGCATGTGCACGCGCCGCGCCGCGGCGCGATGCATGCCGGGCGAGCGGGATCGCGGCGTGCGATCGCGGCTGAAGCCGGCTCCTACGGAGCGGCGCGGTATCGTAAATCACGGGGTATTGGGACGAGAGCGGGTCGGCGCGTGCTTCGGCGGCGAACGTGTGCGCCGCGGCATATGCATGCGCCGCGGCATGGTGCGTGCCCGGTGTGCGGGATCGCGGTGCACGATCGCGGCTGAAGCCGGCTCCTACAGGGCGGGAGCCCCGGGCTTCGGCGCGCGAGGGCGGAGCGCTATGTTTCGACGAGCGTGTCGTCCGGATGCAGCCAGCCGGTTTCGCCGTCGGCGTAGTGCTCGTTCTTCCAGATCGGCACGCGCCGCTTGATCTCGTCGATGATCCAGCGGCAGGCCGCGAAGGCGGCGTCGCGGTGATCCGCGCTGACGCCGATCCAGACCGCGAGATCGCCGATCGCGAGGCCGCCGACGCGGTGGACGCCGCGTGCGGCGCGGATCGCGAAGCGCTCGGCGGCCTCGGCGAAGATCTTCTCGCCTTCGTTCTCGGCGAGCGGCGCGTAGGCCTGGTAGTCGAGACGCGCGACCGCGCGGCCGCCGTTGTGGTTGCGCACCCAGCCTTCGAAGCTGACGTAGCCGCCCGCGGCCGCGTCGTCGAGCGCGGCGCGCTCGGCGGCGACGTCGATCGCCGCGTCGCTGAGGCGAAAGCACGTCATCCGCCGCTGACCGGCGGCAGGAACACGATCTCGTCGCGCTCGGCGAGCGCGTGGTCCCAGCTGACGAATGCGCCGTTCACGGCGACGCGCAGGCGATCCGCCGCGAACGCGAAGCCGTGCGCCGCGGCGACCTCGTCGTACAGCTCGCGCGGCGTGTGCGCGGTGCTGTCGCGGACCTCGGCGCTGCGTCCGGCGCGGTCGGCGAGGCTCGCGAAATAGAGCAGCGTGTAGGTCACGCGGCCTTCCCGCGCGACACGCGGCGCTTGCCTCCGCTCTTCTCGATCAGGCGCAGGCCGTCGATGACGATCTCGTGCGAGAGCGCCTTGCACATGTCGTAGACGGTCAGCGCGGCGACGCCGGCGCCGGTCAACGCCTCCATCTCGACACCGGTCTTGTGCGTCAGCGCGACCGTGCAGCGGATCAGCAGGTCCTCGTCGGAGACGAACTCGGCCTCGATGCGGCAGCTCTCGATCGGCAGCGGATGGCAGAACGGGATCAGCTCGTGCGTGCGCTTGACCGCGAGCGTGCCGGCGACGATCGCGGTGTCGACGATCGGCCCCTTCGCCGAGCGCAGGCCCTGCGCGCGCAGCGTGCGCGCGACCTCGCGTGGGAAGCGTACGCGCACCTCGGCGACCGCCTCGCGACGCGTCGCCGGCTTCGCG
>DASWPR010000447.1:0-2721 GCA_036398455.1 Dokdonella sp. | reverse complement strand
GTTCAGTCTGGCGCACAAGCGCAAGATCACCGAGGAGGGGGTGACGTTCGCTTCGCCGGTCGACGGATCGAAGGTGTTCCTGAGTCCGGAAGAATCGATGCGCATCCAGCGCGTGCTCGATTCCGACATCGCGATGATCTTCGACGAATGCACGCCGTATCCGGCGACCGTGCAGCAGGCGCGCGACTCGATGGAGCTGTCGCTGCGCTGGGCCGCGCGCTCGCGCCGCGCGTTCGATGAGCAAGCCAATCCGAATGCGCTGTTCGGCATCGTGCAGGGCGGCGTCTATCCGGACCTGCGCAAGCGTTCGGCCGATGCCCTGATCGAGATCGGCTTCGACGGCTACGCGATCGGCGGCCTCGCGGTCGGCGAACCGGAGCACGAACGCAACGCGACGCTGGAATCGTCGCTGCCGCTGTTGCCGCGCGAGCGCCCGCGCTACCTGATGGGGGTGGGGCGGCCGGAGGACATCGTCGAGGCGGTGCGCCGCGGCGTCGACGTGTTCGATTGCGTGATGCCGACGCGCAATGCGCGCAACGCGCACCTGTTCACCCGCCACGGCACCCTGCGCATCCGCAATGCCAGGTACGAGCGCGATACGCGGCCGCTGGACGAATCCTGCACCTGCTATACCTGCCGTTCCGGCTTCAGCCGCGCCTACCTGCGCCATCTGGACCGCTGCGGCGAGATGCTCGGGCCGCAGCTGGCGACGATCCACAATCTGCACTACTACCAGGAGCTGATGCGCGGCCTGCGCGAGGCGATTGCCGAGCAGCGCCTGGAGGCGTTCGTCGGCGGGTTCTACGCGCAGCGCGTGGGTTCGCCAGCGGCCGAAAACGACGGGGAGGGCGATGCGGGCGGGCGTATGGCATAATCCGCGACCTTTTCGACCGGCCCGGCATTCGCGCCGGCCGCAGTATCCGCTGGAGAAACCATGGATTTTTTCATCGCCAATGCTTACGCGCAGACGGCTGCCCCAGGTGCGGCGCCGAATCCGCTGATGACCTTCCTGCCGCTGATCGTGCTGTTCGGCATCTTCTATTTCATGCTGATCCGCCCGCAGATGAAGCGCGCGAAGGAAGCCCGCACGATGATCGCCGCGCTCGCGAAAGGCGACGAGGTGCTGACCAACGGCGGCCTGCTCGGCCGCATCGAGGAGATCGCCGAGCAGTTCGTGGTGCTGGAAATCGCGCCCAATGTCAGCGTCAAGCTGCAGAAGCAGGCGATTTCCGCCGTGTTGCCGAAGGGCACGCTCAAGGCTGCCTGATCGCTTCCTGCGTTTATTCCGCTGCGGACGAGGGGTCTGCGGCGTCGACCCGGATTAAAAGATGAACGATTTTCCCCGCTGGAAATACGCGATCGTTGTTGTCGTGCTGCTGCTCGGCGTGCTCTACGGCGTGCCGAACATGTTCGTGCAGCAGCCGGCCGTGCAGATCGTCGCCAATCGCGGCGCGACCGTCGACCAGGCGCTGAAGGAGCAGGTCCAGGGCGTGCTGGAAAAGGACAAGATCGGCTTCCAGAGCATCGATCTGAGCGGCGACCACCTGCTCGTGCGCCTGCCGGTCGGCGAGAACGAACTGCAGGCCAAGGCGGCCGAGACGCTGAAGACGACGCTCGGCTACCAGTACACGGTGGCGCAGAATCTCGCCTCCACGGTGCCGCGCTGGATGCGTGCGATCGGCGCCAAGGAAATGCCGAAGGGTCTCGACCTGCAGGGTGGCGTGCACTTCCTGATGGAAGTCGACGACAAGGACGTGCTGGAGAAGCAGCTGACGCGCTACAGCGACGACATCCGCACGACATTGCGCGACAAGGGCGTCCGCTACCAGTCGGTCGGGCGCGGTCCGCAGGGCATCGTGGTGCAGCTGCGCAGCGCCGAGGATCGCGACGCGGCGCTCGCCGCGATCCAGGCCAAGGTGCCGGACATCACGATTGCCAACGGTGCGCAGGTCGGCGAAGCCTACACGTTGAACGCCAGCGTCAAGCCGGAAAAGATCCGCGAGATCGCGCTCAACACGATCCGCCAGAACCAGGCCACGCTGAGCAACCGCATCAACGCGCTCGGCGTCGCCGAGCCGCTGATCCAGCAGCAGGGCGATTCGCGCATCGCGGTGGAGCTGCCGGGCGTGCAGGATACGGCCGAGGCGAAGAAGATCCTCGGCGTGCAGGCGACGCTGGAATACCACGCGGTCGATGAGAGCCCGGGTGCGCTGGAAGCCGCCATCGGCGGCGTCGTGCCGCCGGACGACAAGCTCTACAACCGCCGCGAACGTGGCGCGAACGGCAAGCCGATTCCGGTCCTGCTGAAGAAGAAGGTCATCGTCAGCGGCGACGAAATGGTCGACGCATCGAGTGCGCCGGACCCGCAGAGCGGCACGCCGGCGGTATCGGTGTAGCTGAATTCGGCCGGCGGCAAGAAGATGCTCGACTTCACCTCGCAGAACGTCGGCAAGCCGATGGCCGTGCTGTACATCGAGCGCACGCCGGAAGTGAAGATCGTCGACGGCAAGGAAGTGCGCAGCTCGAAGGTCACCGAGGAAGTCATCAACCTCGCCAACATCCGCGGCGTCTTCTCGAACCGCTTCTCGACGACCGGCCTGGCCAGCAACAAGGAGGCATCCGACCTCGCCCTGCTGCTGCGCTCCGGCTCGCTCGCCGCGCCGACCGATATCGTCGAGGAACGCGTGATCGGCCCGAGCCTGGGCAACGACAACATCCTCA
>DASWPR010000446.1:0-3201 GCA_036398455.1 Dokdonella sp. | reverse complement strand
TTGAGATCGAACGAGCCGCTCGCGCGTTTCTCGGCCTCACGGCGCAGGTCGAGGTGTTCCTGCCAGCCGACGAAGTAAGTCGGCAACTGCGCGGACGTCAGCTGCGCACGCACCCACTTGCCAGCGGCCTCGCGTTCTTCCTGGAAGGTCTGCACGGTCATCAGCTGCATGGCGTCCTCGCGCGACATGCCGTCGACGTGCATGGCCTGGTCGAGGATCGCGTTCGCGATCACGCGCAGATCCCATTTGAGATGGACGAGGCGATAGAGCGGATCGTTGTCGAGAAAGCCCTGGTCGACCATGAGTTTTTCCCCGTACACCGCCCAGCCCTCGACGAACGAACCCGACGACAGCACCGCGCGCAGCACCGAGGGATACTTGTTGGAATGCCACAGCTGCAGATAGTGGCCCGGCATCGCCTCGTGCACGGTCAGTTCGGCGATCGAGCGCGTGTTGTATTCGCGCAGGAAAGAGTCGACCTGCCTGGGCGTCCAGTCGTCCGGAATCGGCGAGACCGCGTAGAAGGTGTCGAGGCCTTTGTCGAGCGGGCCGGGCGAGTCGCAATAGGCCAGCGCGACGCCGCGCTGGAACACCGGCATCGGAATGATCTTCACCGGCGCATCGGGCATGCCGACGAAATCTTTCGCGCGCACGAACGCGGTCGCCTTGGCGAGCGCGTCTTCGGCGGTCGCGGCCACCTTGTCGCGCGCAGGGCGCTCGGCGTAGGCCAGTTCCAGCGCCGCCTGGATCGCCGCCTGCTGCTGGCTGTCGTTCGGCGTTTCCGGCAGTGCCGGCGCTTTCGGCTTGCCGGCCAGGACCTTGCGCGCGATCGCATACATCTCGCTGCGCGTGCTGGCGAGCTGCGCCTGCGCACGCGTGCGGATGTCCTGCCGGCTCAGCGGCGAGTTCAGCGCGAATGCGAGCCTGGCGTCGTACAGCGCGGCGCCGATGCGGAAATCGCCCTTCGCGTTCGGTACCAGTTGCGTATCGATCCAGACCTGGTTCTCGTCGACCGCCTTGCGCAGGTCGGCGATGGCGGCTTCAAGCTTCTGGCGATCGGCGTCGGGCAGTTCTTTCGCCTGCGGGACGATCTGCTCGTCGATGATGCTGAGCACGCCCTTGTTCTGTCTGGCCATCGTTTCCGCATGGATCTTCGGTACGCGTGCGAGATCGAGGTTGCCGCGCATCTGCGCGAACAGTGCCGGCAGTTTCTGCATGCGCGCGGTCGCTGCGCGCAGGCGCTCCGGCAGCGGCGCGAATTCGCGCGCCATCAGCGTGTACAGGGCGCCGCCGGCGATCTGGCTGTAGATCAGGGGATCCCAGGCCCAGCTCTGCAGGGTCTCGCTGGTCCAGATGTCGGAGCGCAGCTGATTGCGCAGGATGCCGAAGTCGACCTGGTTGGCGCGCGACAGTTTCTCGCGGTCGATCTTCTCGAGATCGGCAAGGATGTCCTTGGAGAAGTCGAGGCTGCTCTTGCGTCCGGCGGCGCTGAGGTCGTCGAGTTCGGCATCGAAACGATGGTCGCCGGTCTGCGTCGCGCTGACCGGATTGAGCTTCATGTAGCCATCGAGCCAGCGCTTGCCGACGTCGGCGAATCGCTCGTCGGCGCTCGGCGCCGCGGGGGCTGCGGGCGTCGTGGCGGGCGCGGCGGCGGCTAAAGGCGGCGGAGCCTCCGACGTGCAGGCGGCGAGCAGCAGGCCGATCGACAACACGTACGGCAGACGCGACATGGCGACACTCCATCGAAGGGCAGGACGCGCACGCAGGCCCGGCGGGCGCGTGCGCAGCGCACTCTACAACAGGCCTCCAGGACGCCGCATGCTGCAAGGGCGCATGCGGCGGGCCCGGCGCATTTCAGGGCCGGCTGCGCGGCGCGAGGTCGATCGTGTACGTCGCGGTGCCGTCGCCGTTGTCCTTGAGCAGGCGGATCGCATGCAGACCCGAGGCCGCCGCCAGGTCGAGCCTGGCGCTGGCGGACGTGAACACGATCGGGCCCGCCGTCTTCACCGGCGCAAAGTGCCAGTTGCGATCAGACCCATCCTGCGCGCGCGTCAGGTGCTTGTGCTGGCGCACCCAGCCGATCAGCGCGTCGCGGTTCGCGTCCGGTGCGGACAGCACGATATTGCTGCCGTCGAGACCGGGGAACTTGCCGCCGCCGCTGGCGCGGTAGTTGTTGGTGACGACGATGAACGCCTGCGCGGCATCGACCGGCTTGCCGCGATAGCGCAGATCGCGAATGCGCGAGCCTTCGGCCTGCGTCACATCGATCGCGTAGGTCAGCTCGCGCTGGATCACGTCGAAGTTGTAGCCGGAGAATTTCGTGTTGATCAGCGGCTGCGCTTCGGTCTTCGCCGGATCGATGCGGTTGAAGCGGCCAGCGGCGCGTTCGAGCCAGCCCGTCAGCAGCGCACCGTCGATCTTCACCGCCGTCAGCGTGTTCGGATACAGATACAGATCGGCCGCGTTGCGGATCGCCAGCGCGCCGGCGGGAATATCGGTGTAGTCGTTCGGGCCGCCGAAGCCGCCCTTGAACGGCGCTGCGGCGGACAGCAGCGAAACATCCTTGTACTGCGGCAGGTTCTGTTCGATGTAGTGGCGCGTGTACTCGTACTGTGCCGTGTTCACCGGCTGCAGCGCGGTGACGTCGCCGACGTCGGCGAAGTAGGTCGTCATCGCGAAGTCGCTGTCGCCGATCGGCGTCGCCACATACTGGCGCGTCGCCTCGTGCACCGGCTCGACCTGTCGGGCGATGTCGGCATCGGCTTCGACGAAGCTGCCATCGGCCTTCTTGATGTCGCGCACTTCCGAATGCGTCGCCGCCGGATCGACCTGCCAGTGGCCGTCGCGGCGGACCAGGCCGAGTTCGATCACGCCGAGGCTCTTGCCCCAGAAGTTGCCCATCACGGCGGGCTTGCCGTGAATGAAGCCGCGTTCGTTGTCGACGCCGAGGATATTGCCGAAGCGATACTTCGCAGCGGGGCTGTGCGCATCCGGGAACGATGCATGCGAATGGCCGAGCAGCAGCGCATCGATGCCGGGCTCCTGCGCAAGATAGAGGTTGGCGTTTTCCATCATCGGCGTGTATTGCGAGCCGTCGATGCCGCCGTGCGAGATTGCGATGACGAGGTCGACGTTCTGCGCGCGCAGCTTCGGCAGGTATTCGCGTGCCGCATCCACCAGCCCGCGGGTATAGACCTTGCC
>DASWPR010000445.1:0-7310 GCA_036398455.1 Dokdonella sp. | reverse complement strand
TGCCGAGCACGCTCATGACGATCGGCGCGAGGATCGCGAGCAGCTGCCCGGCGTTCTGCGCACCGAGACCGCTGGCCTGGCCGAGCCCTTGCGTCGCCTGGTCCTGCCGGTTGCCGAAGATGCTGCCGAGGATCGAGCCGGCGGCGCCGCCGCCGAGTGCGTTGCCGAGCGGCGAACCCCCGCCCATGCCGGTTCCGCCGCCGCCGAGCACGCTGCCGAGAATCGAACCGATGTCGAGCCCGGCATGGTCGGCCGCGGCGCTGTGGATCGCGCTGGCGCCTTCGTCCGTCGACGCGCCGCGCGCCAGGCCGCCAACCACCAGCGGCACTGCCTGCTGGATCGCCGTTTCCGCCTGCTGCGGATCGACGCCGAGCTGCGCAGCGATTTGCTGGATGGTGGCCGGATCGAGTTGACCGAGGACCTGGTCGGTAAGATTGCTCATTGAAGTCTCCGCAGTGTCTGGAATGCGTGCCGGTGCGCGGCAAGCCTCGCATCGTTGCATGACGCTGTCACGGCAGGGCGTTAAAGATCGTGAACCCTGCTCCGCGCCGACACGCCGGGTGCCATCCTTGTACTGCCTTCGCCGTGGCGGCCTCCCGCCAGCCACGGCTCTGTGAACCGGATCACCGCCGATGACCGAGTCCAACCAGCGCTTCGACGATCTGCATGCCCGTTATGCGGCGTCGCTGGCGCGCAAATTTGAAGTCCTCGATGCCGCCTGGCGTGCGTTCGAGGCGAGTCCGCACGACGATGCGCACCGGCGCGAGCTGGAAACGCATGTGCACAGGCTCGCCGGCTCCGCGCTGGCCTACGGCTACGAACGTCTCGGCGAGCGCGCGCGCACGGCCGACCAGCTGATGCATGGCTGGGACGAGAGCACGCCGGAAACCCGCGGGCCGCCGGCCGTCTTCGCGCAGCACCTTGCCGCGCCGCTGCGCCAGCTGCTGGACGAGCTCGGCCGTGCGAATGCCGAGGTCGTCGCGCGGCGGGCCAGTCAGCGCGAGGCCCTGCGCGTGCTGCTGGTCGAGGACGATCCGGTGCAGGCGATGCTGACCGGCGCGCAGCTCGAAGCGCGCGGCTGCATGGTGCGCATCGAGAACAGCGCCGATGTGCTGTGGCAGACACTGACGCGCTGGCCCAGCCATGCGGTCGTGCTGGACTACTGGCTGCGTGGCGAGACCGCGACCGAGATCGCCGCGATGCTGCGCCGCGAACCGCAGTTCGCGCGGATCGCGCTGATCTGTTTCAGCGTGGAGCGCGACGAACACGTGCTGCGCGCCGCACTCGATGCCGGCTGCGACGCCGCGCTCAGCAAGGCCGAGGGGCCGGAACGGCTGCTCGCGGTGGTGCGCGCCTGCGTGGCGCGGCCGGACCGCAGCGGCGAGGAATTCGCCTGACGCTCGCGCGCCGCGTCGTGACGGCGCGGCGCTTTTCGCGGATCATGCCCGGCTCGCAAGCAGCAACGGCGTCGACGCGCTATGGACACCTTCCCTCCGATTTCCCTGATCGGCGCACCGACCGACATCGGCGCAGGCCACCGCGGTGCTTCGATGGGTCCGGAGGCGCTGCGCGTCGCCGGCCTCGGCGAAGCCTTGATCGCGCGCGGCCTCGAAGTGACCGATCGCGGCAATCTGGCCGGTCCGTTCAACCCATGGCAGCCGCCGGTCGATGGCTATCGTCATCTCTCCGACGTGGTCGCCTGGAACCTCGCGGTGATGCAGGCGGTGGGCGCTGAACTGGCCGGCGAGCGCCTGCCGATCCTGCTTGGCGGCGATCATTGCCTGGCGATCGGCTCGATCGGCGCGGTCGCCAGGCATTGCCGCGAACGCGGCAAGAAGCTGCGCGTGATCTGGCTCGACGCGCATGCGGACTTCAACACGTCCACGGTCACGCCGTCCGGCAACGTGCACGGCATGCCGGTCGCCTGCCTGTGCGGCTACGGTCCGCGCGAGCTGACCGAACTGGGCGGTGCAGCGCCGATGCTGGATACCGCGACGATCCGCCAGATCGGCATCCGCTCGGTCGATCCGGGGGAGAAGCGGCTGGTGCGCGAAGCCGGGCTCGACATCTACGACATGCGCTACATCGACGAGATCGGCATGATGCGCGTGATGGCCGAGGCGCTCGACGGCGTCGACAAGAACACCCATCTGCACGTCAGCTTCGACGTCGACTTCCTCGACCCGACGATCGCGCCCGGCGTCGGCACCACCATCCCCGGCGGCCCGAACTACCGCGAAGCGCAGCTGTGCATGGAAATGATCGCCGACACCGGCCTGCTCGGCTCGCTCGACATCGTCGAACTCAATCCGGCTCTCGATGTGCGCAATCAGACCGCGCTGCTGGCCGTCGACCTGGTCGAGAGCCTGTTCGGCAAGTCGACGCTGATGCGGGATTGAGCCGGGCGGAGATTGGCGGGATTGGAAAGAGGGAAGATTTCGGGACACGAAGAACGCGAGAAAAGCAAAAAAGCCCTTTTGACTCTTTCTCTTTTTTTGTCGCTTCCCTTCCTCGGGTTGTTCGTGCCCTTCGTGCTCCCGTCCTCAAACGCTCCGATCCCCGCAAGCCTCAATCGAACCCGTTCGAGAAGATCTCGTCGGTGTTCGTGGACAGGCACGACGGCGTGTTCTGCGCGATCAGTGCGTTCAGCACGTTGATCTGCGTGGGATGGAACTGCAGCACGTTCACGCCGCCGTTGCAGCCTTGCAGGTTGCAGTAGCTCATGACCGAGCCGGCCGGCGCGCCGGGGCCGCTGGTCGGGCAGCTGGTGGCGCCCGAGTAGCAGCCGGACTCGCCGCTGTAACACTTGTCGATCGTGTTCGACGCGGTCGGCGCACCGCCGCTCGTCGCATTCGTGCAGTGCGTGTGATACGCGCCGAAGTTGTGGCCGATTTCATGGCCGACGATCAGCGCCGAATAGTTCAGCGGCACCTGCGCGTTGGTGAAGATCTTCTCGACGCTGTAGCCGCCTCCCTGCGACTGCGTCTGGCAGTAGGCATTGATCCAGGCGATGCCGGAGGCCGAGTTGCCCGGCGGATTGCCGCCCGACGACACGCCCGACAGCAGCATCGCGAAGTCGCGCGAGACGCTGCCGTAGTGCGCCTGCCAATAGCTTCCGAACTGGTTGAGGTCGGCGGAGTTGGCGGCCGCGCCGGCGGTCAGCGAATACGGATCGGCCGTCGTGCGAAGGTAGGTCATGCCTTGCTGCAGGCTGACGTTGAGATCGCGGTTGTACATCACGTTCATCGCACCGAACAGGTCGCTGATCCAGCTCGCCGCCGCCGCCGTATTGTTCGAGAACCGCACCGACATGAACTCGTTGTCGGTATCGACCGCGACGACCGCCGAGCGCAGCGCGCCGGCCGGCGACGCGGCGGTGAGCGCCAGGGTGAGGGCATCGGGCATGGCGCGGCCGCTCGGCAGCGCGTCGTCGCCCGGCACGGTCTGCGGCACGACGCCGGGCGGCAACGTATCCGCAGTCGGACGCGCCCGCAGACGCAGGCTGCCGCCCTCGCGCTGACCGGCGATCGAGAAGGCGCCGGCGGGTGCCGATCCGAAGCCGGAGACATGACTGAGATCCGGATCGAAAGCGAGGCTCGCGCGCACGCTGCCGTCCGCGCTCGCGCCGATCAGATGCACGCGCGAACTGCGTGGAAGTTCGTGTTCGCCCGTCGCATCGACCACGATCACGCGCGCGCCGGGCGCGTAGATCTCGATGCGCTCGAAACGCAGGCTGGCGCCTCCGCCGAAACCGTCGGGCACGCCGTCGACGACCAGCGAGGCGCTGGTCTGCAAGGCACCCAGACGACCGGTCTGTGCCGCATCCAGGATGAGCGTGTCGCCGGCCGCGAACGCCGGAGCGGCGCACAGCAGGGACAGGCTGGCAATCAACAGGCGCATGGCTCGCTCCATCAGGTTCCGGACACGACAATGTACCGGTTGCGCGGGCAGTTTCCGTCGACCTGATGTGAAACGGGTGTCAGCGCGACGTCGGAACCGCCGCGTCGCCGCGGAACAAGGTCCAGCGGCGCGCGGCCACGGCGACCGCCTGACCGGCCTGCAGGCGGTTGCCGTCGAAGCGGCCGCGTTCGTGGATCGCGACCAGGGGCTTGGCCAGTGCGGGATGGCGCGCCTCGATGCGCACGGTCGGGCCGAGGTCGCGCACGCTTTCGACCTGCGCCGGCCCCGTCCGGTCGGGCTCGAAATCGAGATCGTGCGGCCGCACGAAGGCGACGACGTCGCTCGCATCCTGGCCGGACCAGCGCGCATGCAGCGCGGCGGGCAGTTCGTTCACCTCGCCGAGGAAGCGGCACACGAAGGGACTCGCCGGCTGCGTGTACAGGGTCTGCGGGTCGGCCAGCTGCTCGATGCGGCCCTGGTTCATCACCGCGATGCGGTCGGCCAGTTCGAAGGCTTCTTCCTGGTCGTGGGTGACGAACACGCTGGTCACGTGGATGCGGTCGTGCAATCCGCGCAGCCAGCGGCGCAGGTCGCCCCGCACGCGCGCGTCGAGCGCACCGAACGGTTCGTCGAGCAGCAGGATTTCAGGCTCGACCGCCAGCGCACGCGCGAGCGCGACGCGCTGGCGCTGGCCGCCGGAGAGCTGCGCCGGATAGCGCTGCGCGAATTCGCCGAGCTGCACCAGTTCGAGCAGTTCGGTGACCTTGCGCTTCAGTTCTTCGCGCTTCGGACGCAGCCGCCAGCGCCGCACGCGCAGACCGAATGCGACGTTCTCGAACACGCTCAGGTGATTGAACAGCGCGTAGTGCTGGAATACGAAACCGGTGTGGCGGTTGCGCGCGCTGACGCGGCTGACATCGCGGCCGTTGAAGCGCACCGTGCCCTGGTCCGGAAATTCCAAGCCTGCGATCACGCGCAGCAGGGTGGTCTTGCCGCAGCCGGAAGGGCCGAGCAGGGCGAGCAGTTCGCCCGACTCGATGCTGAGGTCGATGCCGTTCAAAGCCGGCGCGCTGCCGTAGCTGTAGCGGATGCCGGCGACGTCGATGCTCATGCGCCCGGCTCCGCCGTCCGCTGCGCGCGCCAGCCGATGATCTGCTTCAGCACGAGGGTCAGCAGGGCGAACAGCGCCAGCAGCGAAGCCACCGCGAACGCGGCGGTGCGGTTGTATTCGTTGTAGAGGATTTCGACGTGCAGCGGCATCGTGTTGGTGAGGCCCCGGATATGTCCTGAGACGACGGAAACCGCGCCGAACTCGCCGATCGCGCGCGCATTGCAGAGGATCACACCGTACAGCAGGCCCCAGCCGATCTTCGGCAGCGTGACGCGCCAGAACATCGCGAAACCCGACGCGCCGAGCGTGATCGCGGCCTGCTCCTGGTCGCTGCCCTGCGCCTGCATCAGCGGAATCAGCTCGCGCGCGACGAAGGGGAACGTGACGAAGGTCGTCGCCAGCACGATCCCGGGCACCGCGAAAATGATCTTCATGTCGTGCGCGGCGAGCCACGGCCCGAGCCAGCCCTGCGCACCGAACAGCAGCACGAAGACGAGGCCGGCGATCACCGGCGATACCGCGAACGGCAGGTCGATCAGGCTCAGCAGCACGCCCTTGCCGCGAAACGCGTAGCGCGTGACCAGCCACGCCGCGGCGACGCCGAACAACGTGTTGAGCGGCACCGCGATCGCGGTCACCAGCAGGGTCAGGCGGATCGCCGCGCGCGCATCGGCATCCACCACGGAAGCCCGATAGGTCTCCCAGCCTTTCTCGAACGCATAGCCGAACACGGCGACCAACGGCAATACCAGGAACAGACCGACGAACAGCAGCGCAATCGTCAGCAGGCTCCAGCGCAGCCAGCGCGGATCGCGCAGCGCGGTCGAGGACTTGCGGCCGGCGTGGGGGCTCATCGGGCTTCGGCCGAGCGACGCCGCACGGTCCACAGCTGCAGCAGGTTGATCGCGACGAGAGCGAGGAACGATGAGGCGAGCAGCACGACGGCAATCGCGGTCGCGCCGGCGTAGTCGTACTGATCGAGCTTGGCCGTGATCAGCAGCGGGGTGATTTCCGACACCATCGGCATGTTGCCGGCGATGAAGATGACCGAGCCGTACTCGCCGATCGCGCGCGCGAACGCGAGCGCGAAACCGGCCAGGATCGCCGGCCACAAGGTCGGCAGCACGACGCGCCAGAGCGTGGTCAGGCGCCCGGCGCCGAGGGTCGCCGCGGCTTCCTCGATATCCGGCTCGAGCTGTTCCAGCACCGGTTGCACGCTGCGCACGAGAAACGGCAGGCTGACGAAGATCAGCGCGATCGTGATGCCGCTCGGCGTGTAGGCGACTTTCCAACCGGCCGCCTCGAGCCAGCGCCCGAGCGGGCCGTTCGACGCATACAGCGCGGTCAAGGTGATGCCGGCGACGGCGGTCGGCAGCGCGAAGGGCAGGTCGACCAGCGCGTCGATCAGCTTGCGCCCCGGAAACCGATAGCGCACAAGTACCCAGGCCAGCAGCGGACCGAGCACGAGGTTGATCAAGCCGGCCAGCGCAGCGCAGCCGAACGTGACCCGATACGACGCCAGCGCGCGCGGCGAGGAAACCGCGGCCCAGAACTGCGCAGGACCGAGCGTGGCCGACTTCAGCGCCAGCGCCGCGAGCGGAATCAGCACGATCAGCGCGAGGTAACTGACGCACAGACCGAACGTCAGCCCGAAACCGGGCAGCGCGTTGCGGCGCCACCGAAGACGCATGAGTGTCCCGTGGATAGTGGAAGCGGCGACCTATTTCGCGCCGGGCACGTAGATCTGATCGAACGTGCCGCCGTCGGCGAAGTGGGTCTTCTGTGCCTTTTGCCATCCACCGAAGGCCGCGTCAATCGTGACCAGGTTCACCGTGGGGAATTCCGCCGCGTGTTTCGCCGCAACCGTCGCGTCGCGCGGGCGGTAGTGATTCTTCGCGGCGATCTCCTGACCCTGCGGGGTATACAGGAATTTGAGATAAGCCTCGGCGACGTTGCGCGTGCCGCGCTTGTCGACAACCTTGTCGACGACCGACACCGGCGGCTCGGCGAGGATGCTCAGCGACGGCACCACGATCTCGAACTTGTCCTTGCCGCCGGCCTCGCCGAGGGCGAGCAGCGCTTCGTTTTCCCAGGCGAGCAGTACATCGCCCTGGCCGCGCTCGACGAACGTCGTCGTCGCGCCGCGGGCGCCGGTATCGAGCACCGGCACGTTCTTCAGCAGCTTGCCGAGGAAATCCTTCGCCGCCGCGTCGCCGCCGTATTTCTTCGCCGCGTACGCCCAGGCGGCGAGATAGTTCCAGCGCGCGCCGCCGATCGTCTTCGGATTAGGTGTGATCAC
>DASWPR010000444.1:0-1776 GCA_036398455.1 Dokdonella sp. | reverse complement strand
GAATTTGGCGAGCTCGGCCCCGCGGTCGAGAAGCGCATCCATGTCGGCTTTACGCCGGCGCGCCTCGGCAAGAGTGCCGCCGATCACCGGGTAAAGGCCCGGCAGCACCAGCAGATGATCGGGGTGGCGTCCATGCGCGACGGCACGCGCCTTGATGTCCCGGTAGAAATCCTGTGCGCCTTCGAACGTGGTCTGCGCCGTGAACACCGCATCCGCATGGCGCGCGGCCAGCGCAACACCCGCCTCCGAGCCGCCCGCCTGCACCAGCACCGGCCGCCCTTGCGGACTGCGTGGCAGGTTCAGCGGCCCGCGCACCTGAAAATGACGGCCGGCATGCGCGATGGCATGCACGCGCGCCGGGTCGGCATAGCGTCCGCTTGCGCGATCGGCGATCAGCGCATTGTCTTCCCAGCTATCCCACAGCTTCAGCACGACTTCGACGAACTCCTCGGCGCGCGCGTAACGCGCCTGCTTGTCGGGCGACTCTGCAATGCTGAAATTGGCGGCCGCTTCCGGGTCGTAAGTCGTCACGGCATTCCAAGCGACCCGCCCGGCGCTCAGGTGATCCACCGACGCGAAGCGGCGCGCCAGATTGAACGGATCGTTGAAGGTGGTCGATGCGGTGCCGATCAGCCCGACATGTCGCGTCACGCCGGCAAGCGCGGTAAGCAGAACCGTCGGTTCAAGCGACTGCGCCGGCCCGTGTGCGTGGCCGCGCAACGCCACCGCGTCGGAGAGAAACACCGCGTCGAGCTTGCCGCGCTCGGCGATCTGCGCGATGGTGGTGAAGAACCCGAGGTCGATGATCGACTTCGGATTGTCGAGCGTCCGCCAGCCGGCCGGATGACGTCCCGTGCCGGTGATGTTGGTATTCAGATGCAGTGTCCGTGCCGCACTCATGTTCGTGCTCCAAAGCAATAGGTGGACCGCGCAAGCCGGTCAGTTCGCACGACGCAGCGCCGCGAGGCGTTCCTCGCTGCGGCGATGGGTCGGTGTGTCGAAGTCGATGACATTGATCGACGCAATGCCGTCGCGTTCGAGTTGCCCGACGAGCTGCAACTCCCACGCGAGGTACGCCTCCATCTGCTGCGCGGCCTGCGCCGGCGCGTAGTGATATGGGCTGTACCAGGCGTCGTCGTCGCCGGTCAGGTTGCCTTCGTCGCCGCTGGCCTGCGGCAGGCCGAGCGCCAGCCAGCGCTGCGTACCGCCGAGCAGCGCCGCCACGCCTTCGCGCCGTTCACGCAACTGGTTGGCCAGCAGGCCGGCGAGTACACCATCGCTGGAAGTGAGGACGAGTTGCCGCGATGCGTCGGCGTCGATCCGCTCCAGCAGATCTTCGAGCGCGCTCGCCGCAACGAAGCGGGCCCCGGCGATATGGGCGCGGCGGAACGCGAGACTACTGTCCACGTCCACCACCTGCGCGCTGCCCGCTTCGAGCGTCTGTGCAAGCTGGTCTGCTTCGATCCACTGCGTGCGGCCTCGCGTGCGGAATATCGGCAGCGGTTCGGGGCCGGTTTCGAATGCCGCGGAAGAATCGTCGTCGGCCAGCACGAATACCTGGAGATAACCCAGCTGCACGAGCCAGGAAGCCGTCATGCGCGCGCGCACGCCGTCATCGTCGGCGAGCACCACGCGTGCGTGGAGCGTTCCCACGTATTCATCGGTTGCCTGCACCAGTTGTCCGCCGGGCGCCGAGCGCCAGCCGGCACGATGGCCCGCTTCGTATTCCAGAGGAGCGCGCACGTCGAAACGGTAAAGCGTATGCGTGGCCGCTTC
>DASWPR010000443.1:0-2239 GCA_036398455.1 Dokdonella sp. | reverse complement strand
CAAGTCATGACGCCCGAAAGATTCCATCAGATCGTCGAGGCTTACGGCGCTGAGCCGCGCCGCTGGCCGCAACCGGAGCGCGCGGCGGCGCAGGCGTGGGCGCAGGCGCATCGCGCGCAAGCCGATGCGCTGCTGGCGGAGGCGGCCGGCGTCGATGCATGGCTCGCCGTCGACCAGGTCGAGCCGCCGGGCGCGGCTCTGCTCGCGCGCGTGCTCGACAGCGCGCCGGCGCAACAGGCTGTGCCGCGGCGGCGCTGGTGGTGGTCGGGCGCGGCGATGGCGGGTGTGGGCTTGCTCGGTGGTGTGGCCGGCGCGTTTGCCGTCTCGTTCTTCGTTCTGGCGAGCACGGCGCAGCAGGCGCCGCCAGCGCATGAGTCGTCTTATTTAACTTCGGGTTTCGGTGGTTCGTCCGCCGATTGGAGCGACGAATGAACGGCCGGTCGTTGAAAATCGTGCTGGTGGTCTCGCTGGTGCTGAATGTGTTTCTGGTGGGCGCGATCGTCGGGGGTGCTTATCAATGGTTTGCCGCGCATGGCGCGGCGGCACCCGTACTGGCACAACAGCGCGCGCTGCGCTTCGCGGCGCAGACGCTGCCTGCCGGGCGGCAGAAAGCGTTTCTCGACAGCCTGAAAAACGCCCGTCGCGAGGCTCGGCAATACGCCCGCGAAGGTCGTGAAGGTCGCCGTGAAGTGCTGCGTCTGCTGGCGGCGCCGCAATTCGATCGCGCGGCGCTGGACGCCGCGCTCGCCCGAACGCGCGAGGCCGACAGCCACCTGCGCGCGCAAGTGGAGGGCGGTGTGGCGGATTTCGCGGCGACCTTGTCGCCCGAGGAGCGGGTCCAGTTCGCGGACAGTCTGAAACTGCGTGGGCAGTGGCGTGAACCCGAGCCGCCGGCGAATGCGAACCGGGCTGCCAGGCAGGCGTCGAGCGAGCCGTCGGGAGATTGAAGCGCCGTAAAAAAGCGACGCGGCCGCGACGGATTCGCCGAAGGCTGCCGTTTAAAGACTATCCGGACGCCACGAGGATGGTATGGCCAACTCACCGAACCTGAACGCCGCAGCGATTGCGCTGAACCGCTTCGGCCTGGGGGCGCGCGCCGACGATACGCCGCCCGCCGACCCGAAAGCCTGGCTGCTCGCCCAGTTCGAGCAGTATCAGGCGCGCCCGGCCGCGTGGGCGAGCCAGCCTGACTCAGCGGCGCTTTCGGACACGTTGCTGCAGCAGCGGATGCAGTTCGAGCAGCAGGTTCGCCAGAATGCGGGAGAGGGCGTGGCCAGCCAGCCCGCGAACACACGCAATGCAGCGCAAACCAACGCTCAAACCAACGCTCAAACCAACGCTCAAAGCGCGCCACGAACCGACGCGCAAATTGCCAGGCAAACCGAACGAAAAGCGCTTCGCGGCGAAATACTCGACCTGTATCGCGCCTCGGTGAATGCGCGCGTGACGAGCGCGTTGACGACGCAGACACCGTTCGTCGAGCGGCTAGTGCATTTCTGGGCCAATCACTTTGCGGTATCCACCGAAAAGCCCGGCGTCGCGGCGCTCGCGGGCTCGTTCGAAGCCGAAGCGATTCGTCCACATGTGCTGGGCCGTTTCGAAGACATGCTGGTGGCGGTCGAACGTCATCCGGCCATGCAACTGTTCCTCGACCAGACGCGTTCGGTGGGACCGGACAGCGTCGCGGCGGTGCGCGCCGCGCAGCGTAATCCGGATCGCAAACGCGGCCTGAATGAAAACCTCGCGCGCGAAATCATGGAGCTGCACACGCTCGGCGTACGCAGCGGCTACAGCCAGGACGACGTGACCGAATTTGCCCGCGCGCTGACCGGCTGGAGTATCGCGGGCAATCCCGCCAGTGTCGGCAACGCCGGCCGCCAGGCTGCGCAACGGATCGCCGGGCCGGGCACGTTCGTGTTTCGCGCCGCGCTGCACGAGCCGGGTTCGCGAACCATCATGGGTCGCCGCTACGATGAGCCCGGTGAACAGCAGGCGCTCGCGATCCTGCATGATCTCGCGAACGCGCCGGCAACCGCGCAGCACATTGGCGGCAAGCTGGCCCGTCATTTCGTCGCCGACAATCCGCCACCCGGCGTCAGCGAGCGTCTCGCCGCCGTGTTCGAGCGCAGCGGCGGCGATCTGCCGGCCGTGTACCGCGAACTGGTCGAGATGCCGCAAGCGTGGTCGAGCACTGCCGTGAAGTTCAAGACGCCGTGGGAGTGGACCATTTCCTCGATGC
>DASWPR010000442.1:0-11597 GCA_036398455.1 Dokdonella sp. | reverse complement strand
GCCTCCTACGTAGAAGGCCTGCATACCGCGAACGCGGGAACCACCACCGCCGCAAAATGATCCAAGCGCGCGCCCGTCGATGGCGGGCGCGTCCAGCGGTGCGCATGCACAGGCGCGCCGCGCCGATGCGCCGTCTGGCCGCACAGGCACCCCTTTTCCGGAGAATTCCATGTTGAAGCGCGTTTCGATCCTGCTGTTCGGCCTTGCCTTCGCCACGCTCGGCCATGCCGCCGACGAAGCCTTCGAGGCCGGCAAGCATTATTTCGCGGTCGAACCGGCGCAGCCGACCAGCACCGGCGACAAGATCGAAGTCGTCGAGGTGTTCTCCTACGCCTGCCCCGCCTGCAATGCGTTCCAGGGAACGATGCAGAAGGTCAAGGCGGCGCTGCCGGCGAATGCCGAAATGGTCTACCTGCCGGCCGCGTTCCGTCCGGACGAGGACTGGCCGACCTTCCAGCGCGCGTTCTACGCCGCGCAGGCGCTCGGCATCCTCGACAAGTCGCACGACGCCACGTTCGACGCCGTGTGGAAGCCGGAAGGCACCCTGCACATCAGCGATCCGACCACGCGCCGGCCGGTCAAGGACATGCCGAAGATCGAAGATGTCGCCGCGTTCTACGCATCCAAGTTCGGCATCAAGGCCGAGGATGTCGTCGGCGTCGCGACGTCGTTCGCGGTCAATACCAAGATGAAACGCGCCGATGCGCAGATCAAGGCCTACGGTGTCGATTCCACCCCGACCCTGATCGTCAACGGCAAGTATCGCCTCACCGTGGCGTCGGCCGGCGGCATCGACAAACTGGTACCGCTGATCAAGTTCCTGGTCGCCAAGGAAAGCGCGGGCAAATAAGCTGCCGCTTGCCACTCTCCCGCACCCTCACGGAGTTCCACGCCATGCGCACGCGTCCGGCCTTTTCGAACCGACGATTCCTGGCCGCAGGATTCCTGCTGGCAGGCCTGAGCGTCGCCCCGCTCGCGTTCGCCGCGGACGGCGCCGCGCCGAAATGGAAGGCAGGCGAGGCGTACCAGCTGATCGATCCGCCGGTGGCGCGCGCGACCCCCGGCAAGGTCGAGGTGCTCGAAGTGTTCTCCTATGCCTGTCCGCACTGCGCGCATTTCCAGCCGTACGCGGACAAGCTCAAGGCAAGCCTGCCGGCGAACGCGGAATTCAGCCTGATGCCGGCGGATTTCCAGGAACGCTGGGTCCTGTTCGCCCGCGGCTTCTACGCGGCGAAGGCACTCGGCCTGGTTGAAAAGACGCATCAGGCGTTGTTCGATGCGCTCTGGCGCGACAACCGGCCGATCAACTCGCTCGAGCAGATCGCCGACTTCTATGCCGAGAACGGCGCCGACCGGAACAGTTTCCTCTCGACCGCGCAGTCGTTCGTGATCGAAGGCGACCTGGCGCAGATCCGCCAGAAAGAAACCGCCTACGGAGTCGATTCCACGCCGACCCTGATCATCGACGGCAAGTATCGCGTCACCGCCGATTCGGCGCAGAAGATCGGCTTCGACGAAATGGTCGAAATCGCGCAGTACCTGGTCGCGCAGGAAGCCAAAAAGAAGCATTGACCGACACCTCGCGCTGCCGCAGTGGAACGATCGCGGCGCGCGCGACTCTGCAATACGCTGCACCTCACCTATCCGACGAGGACACGATCATGCTGAAGCGTCTGGGCCTGCTGCTTGCCGGCCTGCTGCTGGTATCGACATGCGGCGCTGCCGAAACCGCTGCGAAGGCGGCGACCGCCTGGGAAGTGGGCAAGAACTATTTCGTGGTCGACCCGCCGCAGGCGACGGCGACCGGCGACAAGATCGAAGTGCTCGAAGTGTTTTCGTACGCATGCCCGCACTGCGCGCATTTCCAGCCGTATGCGGAGCAGCTGAAAGCGGCGCTGCCGGCGTACGCGACCTTCGCCTACATGCCGGCGATCTTCAATGCGCAGTGGGAACCGTTTGCGCGCGCGTTCTACACCGCGCAGTCGCTCGGCGTGCTCGACGCGACGCATCAGGCGCTGTTCGATACGCTGCACCGCGACCATGTCGCGCTGCGCTCGATCGATGACCTCGCCGGGTTCTACGCACAGCACGGCGTCGACAAATCGAAGTTCCTCGCGACCTCCGGTTCGTTCGAGATCGAAAGCAAGCTTTCGCGCGCGCAGCAGATCGTCAAGGCGGACGGCGTCGACGGCACGCCGAGCATCGTCGTCAACGGCAAGTACCGCGTGACCGCGCAGTCGGCCGGCGGCTATCCGCAGCTGATCGAACTGGTCGGCTATCTGGTCAAGCAGGAACACGATGCAGGCGCACAGCCGGCGAAGAAGAAAAAGTAGGCCCGCCGCGGTCGCGCTGCGGCCGCTGCATTCCGCGATCGTCGATTGGTGCTTGCCGCTGCAACACGCGCTGGTTAGCCTCGCCGGATGAGTTCCGCCGTCGCCGCCAGCGCCCCGCCGCACGCACAGTCACTGCGCGTGCTGAGCTGCAACATCCTCGCCGGCGGCAGCGTGAAGCGCTATCGCGACTACGTCACGCACAGCTGGAAGCATGTGCTGCCGACCGGCAAGCGCGCAAACCTCGACGGTCTTGCGCGCGTGATCGGCGAGTTCGATCTGGTCGGCCTGCAGGAAGCCGATGCCGGTTCGTTGCGGTCGGGCTTTCTCAATCAGACCCAATACCTCGCCGAAACCGCGAACTTCCCGTTCTGGAGCCATCAGCCGAACCGGCGCGTATCGCGCCTGGCGACCTCGAGCAACGGCCTGCTCGCACGCTGGCAGCCGGAAGAAGTGCTCGACTATCCATTGCCGGGACGCATCCCCGGCCGCGGCGCGCTGTGGTCGCGCTTCGGCCATGGTCCCGAAGCGCTGGTCGTCGTCGTCGCGCATCTCTCGCTCGGCGCGGTCGCACGCGCGCGCCAGCTGGGCTTCCTCGCCGAGCTGATCGGCCAGCACTCGAATGCGATCCTGATGGGCGATCTCAACACGCCGGCGCACAGCCGCGAGTTCGACCTGCTGTATGCGCGCACTTCGCTGCAACGCCCGGCCGAAGCGCCGCCGACATTTCCAAGCTGGCGCCCGACGCGTGCGCTCGACCACATCCTGGTCTCGCGCGGGCTCGAAGTAGAGAAGCTGTGGGCGCTGCCGTATCCGGTGTCGGATCATCTGCCGATCGCGGCGCAGGTGCGGCTGCCGATGACCTCGACGCTGCTCGCCGGCACCTGAAGCCAGCGTCCGGCCGCAGTTCTCTCGGCAGGGCGTGTCGCAAAAGAAAAGGGGCCGCACCAGGCGGCCCCTTTTCCCCATTCGTGCTAATTCCCTGCCGGAATTATCCGATCAGAACTTGATGCTCGCCTCGACGTAGCTGAAGCGGCCCGGCAGGTCGTAGTTCGACGCGTCGTAGCCGTTCAACGAGCAACTGAGGCAGATCGGCGGATCCTTGCCGAACAGGTTGTTGATGCCGGCCGAGATGCTGAAGTCGTACTTGATCGGCAACTTCCAGGTCACGCGCGCGTCGTGGTAGGTGGTCGCGCCGAGCTGGTGCGAGCCATTGACGCGGCCGCCGAAGACGTTGTCCGGTTCGCTGCAGATTCCGAACCCCGCGGCCGAACCGCAGTCCTCGATCATCCCAGACAGGTAGCGCACGGTCCAGGTCGCGCTCCAGGCCGCCAGGTTCCAGCTGCCGATCAAGGTGGACTTGATGCGCGGAATGCCGCTGTCGGCCACTTCGACACCGACGCGATTCGGTTCGCGTGCGCCGGTGTCGGTCGAGACCGCCTTGTAGTCCTTCGTGTAGGTGACTTCCCAGTTCGCGCCGAACTGACCGAACGCGGTATCCGGGCTGCGCCAGACCAGGCCGAAGTCGATGCCGCTCGTGTCGATGCGGCCGAGATTGCGCAGCGTGTTGTTGAAGCCGTTGATCGAACCGTTTGCCGCGCGCGTGATGCCGTCGCAATACGATGGATCGAGCGTCTCCACGCAGCGGTTCAACTGCGTCTGCGCCGACTGCGCCTGGATCGCGTTCTCGATCTTGATGCGGTAATAGGTCACTTCGAAATCGACCTTCTGCGCCCATGCGGTGTTCTCGGCCCAGCCGGGGCTGTACACGCCGCCGAGCGTCGAACTCTTCGATTCCTCCGGCTTCAGGTTCGGGCTGCCGCCGGTGATGATCGAGATCTGCGGATTGTTCTGCGTGAAGCCGGTCGGCACTCCGAGCGCCTGGCAGTTCGCCGTGACGTTGCCGCCACAGGGATCGACCAGCTGTGCATCGAAGCGCGAGAACGTGCTGAACAGTTCGCCGATCGACGGTGCGCGGAACCCTTCGGCCCAGGTACCGCGCAGGGTCAGGTCATCGATCAGCTGCCAGCGCAGGCCCAGCTTGCTGTTGGTCGTGCTGCCGAAGTTCGAGTAGTCCGAATAACGCGACGCCACGCTCAGATCGAGGTGCTTGGCGAACGGCTGGTCGGCCAGCAGCGGCGCGTTCAACTCGATGTAGTACTCATTGACCGAATAGCCGCCGCTGGTCGGACCCGACGGCACGCCATTCGAGTCGCCAGCAGTGACGACCGAGTCCGGCGTATACGAACCATTGAGCTTGCGATGCTCGTAGCCGGCGGCGAAGTCGAGTGCGCCCGCGGGCAGCTGGAACAGATTGCCGGACAGGTTCGCCGTCCACATCTCGAGCTTCTGCTTGCTGCGGTCGGTTTCGTTGAACAGGATGTAGTTGAGCATCTCCGGCGTGATCGTGCCCGGGCCGCCGAACAGGTTGAGCGGAACACAGGGCGCGCTGCACTGATCGATCGGACCCAACGCATTCATGATGTGGCGGATGTTGTACGTGCCGTTGACCGTCTGCGTCGCGTCGTTGGTGCTGTTGACGTAGTTGACGTCCCAGAACAGTTGGTGATCGCTGAACGTGATATCGCCGTTGAGGCCGGTCGCGTAGTACTTGGTGTCGACGCTCTGCTTGAAGATGCGCGGACCGCCTTCGACCATGCGGCGACCGAGTCCGAAATCGGGACTGTTGCCGTCGAGCGTGAAGCCGAAGGGGTTGTACGGGTTCGTCGCATCGACGCCGACGCGATAGCACAGATCGATCGCCTGGCAGAACTGCTGGCCGAGGAAGACCGGCTCGGGCGCCGCCTGATTCTTCGAATCACGCGAGTTGTAGAGGCCCTTCAAGTAGAAATTGACGTGCTCGGTGATGTGATACGTACCCTGCGCGAAGATGCTGTCGCGATCTTGCGGCGTCAGCAGCAGGTTGTACGGCGCGAAGTTGAAGCGATCGGCATTGCTCCAGTTGTGGAAACCGCCGGGAAACTCCTGCAGACCGTTGTTGCCGACGCCGTTCGCGGTAATGTTGCAGAAGCCGCCGTCGCAGATGCTTCCGCCACCCGGCAGGGGATACCCGCTGCCGGTCGGCGTATCGAACAGATAACGCGTGAACGGTGTCGCCGAACTGCCGCTTGCCAGGCCCGTACCCGGGACTGGCGACGCGCCGGACTGGCTCCAGTCGCCCGAACTGATGCCGTTCTGCTTGAAGTGGGCGATGTCCATGAAGAAATCGAACTTGTCGGTGCTGCCGCCAAGCGAGATGTTGCCCGAATAGGTCTTGCCGTCGCCGGTGGAGTAGTCGCCGCCGTAGATGTGCAGACCGAGACCGTCCTGCTTCTTCTTCGTGATGATGTTGATCACGCCGGCAATCGCGTCGGAGCCGTACAGCGCCGAGGCGCCGTCCTTCAGGATCTCGATGCGATCGACGATGCTGGCGGGAATCGTGTTGAGGTCGACTGCGGCGGATACGCCGGAAGCCGAGGATTCATTGACCCAGCGCAGGCCGTCGACCAGGATCAGGGTGCGCTTGGCGCCGAGATTGCGCAGCGAGACCGTCGTCGAACCGGAGCCTACGCCGCCGCCGTCGGGCGGAAAGCCGAAGTTGCCGGCCGAGTTGAACTTCGTGTTGAGCGATGATCCGCTGACCGAAAGCCGCTGGATCACATCGCCGATGGAACCGAGGCCGGTCTGCTCGATGTCCTTCGAGGTAATCGTCAGGATCGGCGTCTGGCCTTCGACCTCGGCCTTCTTGATACGCGAGCCGGTGACTTCGATCGCCTGCAGCGTCTGCGCGTCGTCGCCGCCTTTCTGCTGCGCCAGCACAGGCAGCGAAGTGGTTCCTATCAGCAGGGCCCAGCCTGCCATTGCCGTCAACCTGATACTGCGACGTGCCTTCATCGATGTCTCCCCGACGGTGCGATGGGTTGGGAACCTGTCAGAACAATGCGTCTTGCGGCGATCTCGACGTATAAAAGTGCAAAGGAAATGTAAGACAAACGTTTGAATTTTGCTACAAGGCGATGACGGCGCACGTCTCATTTCGATCGTCTCGCCGCCACGCCGGCAGAACCTGAGTTGGCCGCCGGCGACCTGCCGGGCGCGCTCCCGTGCGACTTCGCGCCGATCGGCGCGGCGTGCGGCAACCGCACAAACCGCGGCGCTACACTGTCGCGCCCCTTGGTTGCCGGTTTTTTCGATGCCCGTTCGCTCCATTCGCCCCCTGCGGCTGCTGTTTCTCGCCTGCCTCGGCCTTCTCGCGCCCCTGCTGCACGCCGACGACCGCTCGCTCGACCGCGAGCGCTTCCGCACGGCGCTGGCGACGGCCCAGCGCACCAAGGACGCCAGCTGGAAACGGCTGGCGGCCGCGCTCGACGAAACGCATTACCCATTGACGCCGTATATCGAACTGGCCGTGCTGCGTTCGCGCATAGCCAAGCTGCAGCCGGACGAGGTGCAGGATTTCCTCAAGCGCTGGCCCGACACGCTGCCGGCGAGCGACCTGCGCGACGCCTATCTGCGTGAACTTGCCCGGCGCGGCGAATGGACGACATTCCGCACGCTGTGGACCCGGGGCAGCGATCGCGATCTGCAGTGCGATGCGCTGCAGGCGCGCCTCGCGGCCGGCGACAAGCTCGACTATGCCGCCGACCTCGACGCGCTCTGGCAAGGCTCGCGCAACCTGCCAGGCTCGTGCGACCCGGTGTTCGCGGCGGCACACCGCAACGGCCTGCTCGACGACGCACGCGTGTGGGAGCGGCTGCAACGCACGGCTGCGGCCGGCAATGCCGATGCCGCCGGCGAAACCGCCGCGCTGCTCGACGGCGCCGACCGCGTCGATGCCGACCGCATCGTCGCGGCGTTGCGCGACCCTGGCGGCAGCCTGGTCAAAGCCAGATCCTGGAGTGATGCCGCGCGGACGCGCGACGCGATCTCGTACGCCTTCGCGCGCCAGGCGCGGCGCGACAGCGCGTCGGCGGAAACCGCCTGGGCCGAGCTCGGCCCGCGCTTCCAATGGGACGATACGCAGAAGAACCGCATCCTCAACGCGATCGCGGTATTTCGTGCAACCAGCTACTCGCCGGACGCGATGGCGCGCCTGAAGGCATTGCCGGCCGGCGCCGAGGACGACGCCACGCGCGAATGGCAGGTGCGCATCGCACTGACCAACGGCGACCTGAAGGAAACGTTCGCCGCGCTCGAGGATCTGTCCGAGACGCAGAAGACCGACGCGCGCTGGCGCTATCTGCGCGCACGCGTACTGGCGAAACTCGACCGCCGTGCCGAGGCGACACCGATCTTCGCCGAGGTCGCACGCGAATCGAACTTCTACGGTTTCCTCGCCGCCGACTGGAGCGAACAGCCCTACACGATCTGCACGCGCACGCTGGCCGGCGACCCCGCCAGCGAGGCCATGCTGAGCCGGCAGGCCGACCTCGATCGCGCGTTCGAATTCCGTGAACTCGGCATGCTGCGCGAAGCGCGGCGCGAATGGGATTTCGCGATGACCAAGCTCGACGTGAACCAGCGCCGCCTGGCCGCCGACCTCGCCTACCGGCGCGGCTGGTACGACCGCGCGGTGTTCGCGTTCTCGGCCGATCCCGATACGCAGCGCCTGTACGAGCAGCGCTTCCCCCTGGGCATGGAGAAGCAGGTCCGCCGCGAGGCACGCGAGGCCGGCATCGACCCGGCCTGGGCCTACGCGATCATCCGCGCCGAGAGCGCCTGGATGACCGACGCACACTCGCACGCCGACGCATACGGCTTGATGCAGTTGCTGCCGGGCGTCGCCAAGCAGCTCGCGAAGGCAGAGAAGCTGCCGTATTCGAATGCGCAGGACCTGTTCGACGCCGACCTCAACGTGCAGCTCGGCACGCGCTTCCTCGGTCGCATGGCCGACAAGTACGACGGCAGCCCCTGGCTGGCGAGTGCCGCCTACAACGCCGGCGAAGCGCCGGTCGGGCGCTGGCTCGACGCGCGTGCCACGCTCGATCCGGATTTCTTCATCGAGACGATCCCGTACAAGGAAACGCGCGAATACGTCTCGCGCGTGCTCGCCTTCAGCGTGATCTACGACTGGCGCATGAACGGCAAGGTGCATGCCTTGTCGGCGCGCATGCCGAAGGTCGGCCAGGCGTACCAGGCGCCGGACGAGAAAACCCCGCGCAAGAACGTGATCTGCGCCAGCGAGCCCGCCGCTGCGCCGCCGCCGTCGACCACGGCCTCGGCTCCATTGTCCCCGGCGCCGACGGCGCAGCCCTGATCGGTCAGTCCCGATCGTTCCGGAGGGAAGCGAATGCCTGAGTCACGAAGTACATGAAGAAAGCGAAAAGAGTGCAAGCTGTCCCTGGTCATTTTTCTCCGTGTCCTTCGTGTTCTTCGTGTTCTTCGTGTTTCAATGTTTTCACCCTTCAGAACGCGTCTACCGACGACGCAAGGCAGACGCGATGAAACCACTCAAGCTCGTGATACTCGGCGGTACCGGTTTCGTCGGCAGCCATCTGGTGGCGCGCCTGCAGCGCGACGGCCACACCATCAGCGTGCTCTCGCGCAATCGCGAGAAGCATCGCGAGGCCGGCGTACTGCCGCGCGTCGGCGTCGTCAGCATCGACGTCTACGATCGCGCCGCGCTGGCGCGGCAGCTGGCCGGCGCGGATGCGGCGATCAATCTCGTCGGCATCCTCAACGAGCGCGGCAGCGATGGCAGCGGCTTTCGCAAGGCACATGTCGAGCTGACCTCGACCCTGCTCGCCGCCTGCGCCGATGCCGGCGTGCCGCGCCTGCTGCAGATGAGCGCACTGCGCGCCGGCGAAGGCGACAGCCACTATTTGAAGACGCGCGGCGAGGCCGAGGCGCTGGTGAAAGCGGCGGCTCTGGCATGGACGATCTTCCGCCCGTCGGTGATCTTCGGCGCAGGCGACGGCCTCTTCTTCCGTTTCGCGCAACTCCTGCGCATGACGCCCGTGCTGCCGCTGGCACGCGCGCACGCACAGTTCACTCCCGTCTACGTCGGCGACGTCGGCGAAGCGTTCGCGCGCGCCCTCGCGCATCCGCATTCGGCCGGACACATCTATGAACTGTTTGGTCCGCGCCGCATCGAACTCGGCGAACTCGTGCGCTGGACCGCACGCATGCTCGGCCAACGCCGCCTGATCATCGGTTTGCCGGACGCCCTCGGCGCCGTGCAGGCACGCGTCGGCGAATGGCTGCCGGGGAAGCCCATTTCGCGCGACAATTTTCGCTCGCTGCAACTCGACTCGATCGGCAGCGAGGACGGCCTCGCCGCGCTCGGCATCGTGTCGACGCCGATGGAAGTCATCGTGCCGGCGCTGCTCCGCGGCGAGAACGGACCGCAGCGCGGCTTCGACCGCTATCGCCGCTCCTACCGGAACCGCTGAACGCTTCGGCGCCGCTTGACCCTGCCGCGGCGCGCGCGTACCGTTCGGTCAACGCTGTACCGGTCGGTACAGTCAGTTTCCCGAGGAACGCCGCCATGACCGAAAGCCGCCCACCCCTGCCGCCGTTCACGCGCGAGACCGCGATCCAGAAAGTCCGCGCGGCCGAGGATGGCTGGAACAGCTGCAGCCCCGAGCGCGTGTCGCTCGCCTACACCGTCGACAGCCGCTGGCGCAATCGCAGCGAGTTCGTCGACGGGCGCGCGCAGATCGTGCAGTTCCTCGCACGCAAGTGGAATCGCGAACTCGACTACCGCCTGATCAAGGAACTGTGGGCGTTCACCGCGAACCGCATCGCCGTGCGCTTCGCCTACGAATTCCACGACGACTCCGGCCACTGGTTCCGCTCCTACGGCAACGAGAACTGGGAGTTCGGCGAGAACGGCCTGATGCGCACGCGCCACGCCAGCATCAACGATCTGCCGATCCAGCCGGCCGATCGAAAATTCCACTGGGACCGCAGCGGGCCGCGCCCGGCCGATCATGCGTCCTTGAGCGATCTCGGACTCTGAGCCGCCGTGCCGCGCACGATCCATGAGCGCGCCGACACCCTGCCGGCGCTCGGCGAACTGTTCCGCGAGCATGGCTACGAAGGCACCAGCCTGGCCTTGATCAGCGCGAAGACCGGGCTCGGCAAAGGCAGCCTTTACCACTTCTTCCCCGGCGGCAAGGAGGAAATGGCCGCCGCCGTGCTCGCGCATATCGACGAGTGGTTCGAACGGCAGGTGTTCAAGCCTTTGCGCGAAGGCGAGGACGCGCGCGCGGCGATCCACGCGATGTTCCGTACGGTCGACGAGTATTTCCGCTCCGGCCGCCGCGTCTGCCTGGTCGGCGCATTCGCGCTCGGCGGCGTGCGTGGTCGCTATGCGGAGCGGATCAACCAGTATTTCTCGGTCTGGATCGAAGAGCTGGCGAGCGCGCTGCGGCGTGCCGGCACCCCGCGCGGACGCGCGCGTGCGTCTGCCGAGGATGCGATCGCGATGATCCAGGGCGCTCTGGTCGCCGCGCGCGCGCTCGATGACGCGGCTTTGTTCCGGCGCGCGTTGAAGCGCGCCGAAGCGCGCCTTACTGCGCAGGCGTAGCTTCGTCGGCCATTGAGGTTTGGGAGCTCTGCGCATTGCTGCATGCCGTGCTCTTTCGCCCGGTCTCTGCCGGAAGGGCGCGCCGCTGCGCAGCTGCCCTTCCGGTATGGGCAATCCTCGTCGCATCACCTTTTCCGATATGCGAAGTCGTGATCCAGCCGCGATCGAAAACTGGAGCCCGCTTACGATTTGTCGGTCAGAGGCGTTTCAGGAGGCGTGCAGAACATCGGCGTGCTGCGCAGCTTCGACGGTTGCGATCTCTGCGACTTCGACGTACAGGACGTCCCCGGCCTGCTAGATCGTCCGCCATTGCACGACGTGACGATCGAGGGATTGCGTGCCGACAAAGCCGGCGTCCTTCGCAAGCGCTTCAGGAATCTGCCGCATCTCGCGCCGGGCAAGGCGCGCAGTGCCGCGTGGCTTTCTAAAATATCCACCCTCCGTTCCGCGACTGGGACACCGACAGCGCGGCACTCTGCAAGGCAGCCATGACACTGCGGCGCTGCACAGACGCAGCAGGAAATCGACGCGGCGCAGGAATAGTGACAGCGCATGTCTCCGCGGCGCGCGGGGGAAGATGAAGTGCGGCGCCGGCTGCGTGGGCGGCGACGGAACCAGTACCCATCTTGCGTGACCAACACTGGCACAATTCCGTCATGGACATCTATCTCGTCGGCGGCGCCGTTCGCGACCAGCTTCTGGGCAAGACCAGCGTCGATCGCGACTACGTCGTCGTC
>DASWPR010000441.1:0-16291 GCA_036398455.1 Dokdonella sp. | reverse complement strand
GACCGCACGCAACCCCTGCGGTGCCAGCGGACCGACCGCACCGAACGATGACATCATCTTCGCCAACGGCTTCGATCCGGCAGCAACGGGCGGCGCAGGACAGCAGTTCACCACCCTGGCCCAACCCGGCGACTGCCCGGTCGATACCGCTCCGACCACGGTGTTCTCCGATGACATGGAGAGCGGCGCAGCGGGTTGGACGCATGGCGCAGCCAGTGGCAGTTCGGACACCTGGACGCTCGGCTCCGCGGCGAACAGCGGCACCCACGCGTGGCAGGCGAATGCACCGAGCGCTTCGGGCGTCGCCAACGACCAGTGGCTGATTTCGCCGAGCATCACGGTGCCGTCCGGTCTCGACAGCCTGAGCCTGAAGTTCTGGAACCAGCAGAAGATCAAGGCGGCCAGCTCCGGCACCGCGTGCAGCGATGGCGCTCTGGTGGAGGCTTCCACCGACGGCGGCAGCACCTGGACGCAGCTCACCAGCGGCCTCCTGACCGATCCGTACAACGGCCCGATCAGCAGCAGCTTCGGCAATCCGCTGGGCGGCAAGCAGGGCTGGTGCGGCGATCCGCAGGCGTACCTGAACTCGATCATCGATGTTCAGCAGTATGTCGGCCAGACCGTGAAGTTCCGTTTCAACCTGGGCCATGACCGCTTTGCGCATCGCGCCAACCCGAACTGGGCGATCGATGACGTCAAGGTGACGGGCTGCACACAGTAAAACGAGGCAACAGGGCGGGCTGCACTCGCAGCCCGCCTTCCTTGCAAGCCCCGGCCAGACTCAGCAGCCGCGCGGGCGCCAAGTGAAGTTCAGCCGCAATTCAATACGCGCTGCAGAGACTGCGGCCTGTTCATGCCCTGTGTGCCGGATATCGTCCACGATGCGAATCTTTCGAGGATCGCTTGCCGCCTGCTGCATCGGCCTGCTGCTTGCCAGCGCCGCGGCACCGGTGCGCGCACGCGAAATCAGTGCGCAGGAAGCCGTGGCGCAGGCGCAGCACGAAGCCGAAGGCAAGGTGCTGTCGGTGCAGACGCTGACGGTCGGCAAGCGCAAGGTGTATCGGATCAAGATGTTGACGCGCGATGGGCAGGTTCGCGTCGTGCAAGTGCTGGCCGATCAATGACATTCGAAACAGGCCGCCGGGAGCGCCCACGATGGTTGTGGGCATGTTGAGGCACGACCCAAGGAGACGATGAGATGCGCGTATTACTGGTGGAAGACGAAGCACCGCTGCGGGAGACGCTCGCCGCACGCCTGAAGCGCGACGGTTTCGCGGTCGACGCCGCAGGCGATGGCGAAGAAGGCTCGTATCTCGGCCGCGAAGTTCCCTTCGACGTCGCGATCATCGACCTCGGTCTGCCGAAGCTTTCCGGGATGGACCTGGTCAAGCAGCTGCGCGAGGCCGGACAGCGCTATCCGATCCTCATCCTGACTGCGCGTTCCAGCTGGCAGGACAAGGTGCAGGGCCTCAAGAACGGCGCCGACGACTACCTCGTCAAGCCGTTCCATGTGGAGGAACTGCTGGCGCGACTGAATGCGCTCGTGCGCCGTGCCAGCGGCTGGTCGCGGCCGACGCTCGAATGCGGGCCGGTCATTCTCGACACCACCGCGCAGACGGTCAGCGTGAACGGCAATTCGGTCGACCTGACCAGCTACGAGTACAAGGTCCTCGAATACCTGATGCTGCATGCCGGCGAACTGGTTTCCAAGGCGGACCTGACCGAGCACATCTACCAGCAGGATTTCGACCGCGATTCCAACGTGCTCGAAGTCTTCATCGGCCGCCTGCGCCGCAAGCTCGATCCGGACAATGCGATCAAGCCGATCGAGACCGTGCGCGGCCGCGGCTATCGCTTCGCCCTGGATCGCACCGAGACGCCGCCGGCCGACGAGCCGCAAGCCGCCGACAACGCCTGAGGCGCTCGCGCGTGTCGCGCCCGCTTTCGCTGCAAGCGCGCTCGCTGGCGGCTGCGAGCTTCGTGCTGGCGGGATTTCTGGCGATCGCGTTCTTCGCGCTCGACAGCGCGTTCTACCAGGCCGCCGAAAGCGGCCTGCGCGAACGCCTGCAGGGCTATCTGTACACCTACCTGGCCAGTTCCGACCCGAACCGCGCCGGCGCGCTGATTCCGCCGGATGTCGGTCCGGATTCGCGCTTCGACCAGCCGACCGCGACCGGCCTGTATGCGGGCATCGTCGGCGGCAAGGTCGTCGGCGCCAAGGGCAACGAGTGGCGCTCGCCGTCGGCGATCGACCGCGAGCTGCCGTTTTCCGATCAGCTCGCGCGCGGCGAAGTGCGCTTCCGCGGCCCGGTGCCGTCGCCGGAAGGCGACCTGTTCGTGCTCTCGCAAGGTGTCGACTATCCCGGTGCGAAATCGGAACTGCACGTCACCTTCCACGTCGCCGAGGACAGCCGCGCGCTGCGCAAGCAGGTCGATGTCTATCGGCGCACGCTGATGCTGTGGCTGGGCACGTTGGGCGTCGTGCTGCTGCTGCTGCTGCTCGCAGTGCTGCGCTGGAGCCTGGCGCCGCTGCGCAAGGTCGCGACCGATCTGGCCCGCGTCGAGCATGGCGCGCAGGAACAGCTCGGACGCAGCTATCCGGTCGAGCTCTCCGGCCTGACCGCCAGCCTCAACAACTTCATCGACGCCGAACGCGAGCGCGTCAAGCGTTACCGCAATACCTTGTCCGACCTCGCGCACAGCCTGAAGACGCCGCTCGCGGTCATGCGCAGCCAGCTGGAGACCGGCGCCGACGGCAAGGATCTGCGCTGGACCGTGCTCGAACAGGTCGGGCGCATGGACGAAATCGTCGCCTACCAGCTCTCGCGCGCGGCCACCTCCGGGCACCAGACCTTCGCCACGCCGCTGCAGCTGGAGCCTTTCGCGGAAGAGATCGTGCGCAGCCTGGAAAAGGTCTACGCACGCAAGCTGGTCCTGTGCGAATTCGACATCGATCCGGCCGCACGCTTTCACGGCGACCAGGGCGACTTGATGGAACTGCTCGGCAACCTGCTCGAAAACGCGTTCAAGTGGGCGCGCCGGCGCGTGCTGCTGACGGCGCAGCCGCTGAGCGCGGCGGGCGGCAAGCGGATCGGCCTCGATCTCGTCGTCGAGGACGACGGCCCCGGCATCCCGGAAGACAAGGTCGATCATCTGTTGCAGCGCGGCGTGCGCGGCGACGAGCGCGTGCAAGGCCACGGCATCGGCCTCGCGATCGTGCAGGACATCCTCAAGGCCTACCGCGGCGAGCTGCAGGTCGGCCGCTCGCCGACCCTCGGTGGCGCGCGATTCGCGATGAAGTTGCCGGGACGGGGGTTGAAAGCCGAGCGTTGAGCGCGGGGCGGGCACGGCCTGCGTGCGCGCGCAGCCGTACACCGGCGCAGCGCGGACATCCGATCGCCCGCCGGCAGCGCCTAGTGGCTCGCCAGCGCCTCGACTTCATCGATCAGCCGCACGCGAACCTGCTCGCGGCTGTAGTTCGCCATCACGTAGGCGCGCGCACGCTGCGCCTGCCCGGCGCGCAGGTCCGCGCCCTGCTCGCGCACTGCATCGATCGCCGCATGCAATGCTTCTTCGCCGCGAAAGACGAAGCCGCTGCCGCTCGCGGCGACATGGTCGGCAAGGATCTCGCACTCGCCATTGACGATCAGCGGCGTGCCCTGCGCCATCGCCTCCAGCGCGACGATGCTGAGGCTTTCGTAGGGCGACGGATGCACGAACGCCGCCGCACCGGCCATCAGCGCGAGCTTGCGCTCTTCGTCGACGAAGCCGAGATAGCGCACGTGCTCGGACTCGCGCACGCCGAGCTGGTCGACGCCGGTCAGCAGCAGGCGCAAGGGTGATGGCCGCGCACGCTGATAGTTCTCGAACGCGGCGATCAGCATCGCACAGCCTTTGTGCGTATCGATGCGGCCGCTGTAGAGCAGATACGGCGTGGTTTCCACCGCGGGCGACACCGGGTCCGTGGCAACCGTCATCGCCACCAGGTTGCCCGCGTCGATGCCCCACAGGCGCTGGCCGAGCCGCCGTTCCGCCGCCGTGTTCCACAGGATGCGCGGCACGCCGCGCGCCATCTGCGCATACGCGCTGAAATACGCCGGCGGCTCGTCATGCAGGGTCGGCACCAGGCCCCAGCGGCGGTGCGCCAGGGCGCGCGAACCGTCGTAGGTCAGCGGATACAGGTAGGTCAGGAAGATCACGGCGGCATAGTCGTCGCCGTGCGCGGCCAGGTGCTCGATCAGCTGCGGACAATCGGGGCCTTGCGCGCGGATGAATTCTTCCTGCAGCGCCTCCGGCCAGCGTACGCGCGGCATCGCGGTGTTCGCGGCGAAATGCGCCAGCAGGCGGCGATGCAGATCGTGGAAGTACAGGCCGCGCTCGCGCGCGACGCGGAAGCGCCGGATCGTCACGCCCTCGCGCTGCTCGATGCCCTCGGGCAGGTCGTTCGCCCAGCGTGCGTAGTCGCTCGCCGTCGTGGTCAGTACATCGACGGCGTAAGTGTCGGCGAGCAAGGTCGCGTACTGCCAGGCATGCGCCTCGGCGCCGCCGACGATCTTCGCGTGACAGCGCGGCACGACGATCGCGATGCGCTTCACTGCGCCGGCTCCAGCAGATGCAGGAAGCGCTCGCGCAGCACGTCGGCCGAGAATTCGCGCTCGTAGCGGCGGCGCGCCGATTCGCGCAACCCGTTGCGCAACGGCTCGTCCGCGGCGAGACGCGCCAGGCTCGCGGCATACAGCCACGGATCGCTCTCGGGCCAGATGATGCCGCCGTCGCCGACGGTCTCCGGGATCGCGCTGGAGGCGTGCGCGAGGACCGGCACGCCGAGCGCCATCGCCTCGACGATCGGCACGCAGAAACCTTCATGCCGGCTCAGCGTCATGAAGGCATGGCTGGCGAGATAAGCCGCTTTCAGCTGCGCTTCGCTGAGCGAGTCGAGCCACCAGACGCGATCGCCGAGCCGGTGCGTATCGATCTGCGCCTGGATGCGTTGCGAATACGCCTGCAGGCGCGGATCGGACTTGCCGACGATGATCAGCCGGGCCGGATCGCCGTAGGCATCGACATACGCCGCGAACGCATCGATGAGTTCGACATGCCCCTTGTTCGGCGCGACGCGGCCGACCATGAGCACGTTGCGCGTGCCGTCGTTGAGTTCGTCGAGCAGGCCGAGATCGGCCTCGGCACTTTGCAGCTGAGCGATGCGATGGAAGGGCGCGAGCACCGCGCAGCGCTCGCGCGGGACCCCGGCGGCGAGCAGGTCTTCGTTGTTGTAGGCGGAGGCGCCGAGGTACAGCTCGCAGCCGAGCGCGGCGATCTTCGCGATCTCCGCGCGGCCGCTGGCGCAGGCTTGTTCGTAGTCGATCGCGCCGTAGTCGGCGAAGAACTGCGGCGGCGTGATGTTGTGGTAGCGCACGACGCGGAATCCGAGCGCCTCGCGCAGCACGTCGAGCGCCGCCGGCCAGCTGACCGAGAAGTGGTAGATCAGCAGGTCGCCTGCGCCGCCGGCGAAATCGAGCACGCGTTCGGGCGGCAGGATCGGCTCGTCGATGCCGACGGCGACATTGCTGCACAGCTTCGTTTCGATGCCGTGTTCGCGCAGCACGCGCGCCATCTCCAGCACGTCGTTGCCGACGGCGTCGGCGGCGGCGAGCACCGGCGTCATGATCGCAGCCTTCATGCGGCGAACCGTTGCATGATCGCGTGCAGGCCGCGTTCGAGCACGGCCGGTAAGAACAGCTCGGCGTAGCGCGCGCGGCCACGTTCACGCAAGGTTTCGCGCAGTTCGGCGTCGGCCTGCAGGCGCAGGACGGCGGCGGCGATCAGGTGCGGGTCTGCCGATTCGAACAGGAGGCCCGCATCGCCGAGCGTCCACGGCAGCGCACTCGACGCGCGCGCGATCACCGGCGTGCCGAGTGCCATCGCTTCGATCAGCGGTACGCAGAATCCTTCGTGTTCGCTCAGCATCAGCAGCACATCGGCGTGCTCATAGGCGGCGCGCAGCTCGGCGCCGCCGGCGTCCTGCAGCAGGGTGGTTTCGGCGGCGACGCCGCGCTCGTGGATACGTGCGTCGAGCGCGTCGCCGTAGCGCGACAGATTCGGATCGAGCTTGCCGAGCGAAAGCAGATGCGCACGCGGCTGCTGCGCCTTGAGTGCGGCCAGGGCATCGATCAGCGCGAAATGCGCCTTGTTCGGTGCCAGGCGCCCGACCATCAGCAGCAGCGGCGATCCTTCGGGCAGGCGCTGCGCATCGGAGGACAGGGCGCGCAGCTGTTCGACTTCGTGGAACGGCGGCAACAGCGCGCAGCGCGCCGGGTCGACGCCGCGCGCGGTGAAGTCCTCGAGGTTGTACGGCGAGCAGCCAAGATACAGGTCGCAGTTCATCGCCGCATAGGCGTCCAGCTGGCCGCGGCCTTCCGCGCACGCGGCCACATAGCCTTCCGACCAGTCGGCGAAGAACGCCGGCGGCGTGATGTTGTGATAGCGCACGATGCGGCGCGCACGCGTGCGCTGGAACAATGCCAGTGGAAAATCCCAGCCGACGCAGTAGTGGTACAGCAGCACATCCTGCGGCGAACGCAGCCAGTCGTCGATCGCGGCCGGCGCCAGGATCGGCTCGTCGACGCCGCGCGCATGCGGCGCGAACACGGCGACTTCGTGGCCGCGCCGGCGCAACGCCGCCGTCATGCCGAGCGTATCGTTGCTGACCGCGTCGAACGGGGCCAGTCCGGGAACGAGCACCGCAATCCTCATGCAGGGACGCGCCTCATGCGGCGGGCCGCTGCGCGAGCACGGCATGCGCGCGATGGGCCGGCAGATTGGTCGGCGCGACGAAGCCGGCCGCGGCGAGCAGGGCGCCGCTTTGCTGGGCGGCGTCGAGCGCGACGTCGGCGAGGACCAGGCGATGCGGCTCTAGCTCGCAGCGCAACAGCAGCTGGCCGCCCGGCTTGAGCACGCGGCGCGCTTCACCGAGCAGCGTGGCGATGTCGGCTTCGTCGCGCGCCAGTGTCGTCGCGGTCAGGCTGAGGCCGTCGAGGTCGCCATCCGCGCAGCGCATCAGCACCGCCAGTGGATCGCCGAGGGCGATCGCCAGGCCCTGCCGCTGAGCACGCGCGACGAGGGCGGCATTTGCCTCGACGCCGCTGGCGGCGACACCGCGCGCAGCGAGTGCGCCAAGCCAGGCGCCATCGCCGCTGTCGAGGTCGAGCATGCGTGCACCCGCCGGCAGGCGCGTCGCCAGCACCGCGCTCCAGCTCGCGTGACGCGCGCCGCGCGCGGACGCTTCCTCGGCGCCCACGTCGATCGACGCGGCCAGCGCATCGGCACGCTCGCGCCCGCTGGCCGCGGCGTCTTCCAGATCGCCGAGACTGCGTTGGAGCGACGTGATCCAGTGGTTGGCCGCATGCACGTAGTGGCGCAGCTCGATCGCTTCGTGCGCGCTCGCGACGGCGCGTGCTTCGAGAGTCCGCGCCTGCTCCTCCAATGCATCCAGGCGCAGCAGCATGCGGCCGATGTCCGCGCGCATCGCATCGCTGCGGCGGTCGTGTTCCGCGTCGAGTGCGGCATGCGATGCGCGCAGTTCGTCGAGACCGCGCCGGGTGCTGGTCTGCGCTTCGTCGAGCGCGCTGAAACGGGCCGCACTCGAGGTATCGGCCGCGCGCTGGTGACGCAGCAGCAGCGGCAGCCCGGCGAAGGCCAGCCCCCACTCGACGAAATAGCCGAGCAGCGGCACGCGCACGAGCTTGGCCAGCGCATAGCGCGGCAGCAGGCCGCGCACGCGCGTGCCGACGCGGCGGCCCTCGGGCGACCAGCGCAGGTTGCCGAGCACTTCGGCCTTGCTGGCGCCGGCCGCGAGCAGCCGTATCTGCAGCTCGGAACCCGCTTCGTCGGGCGGCCGCTTCAGCACGGCGCGGAAGGCCTGGTCGAGAAAGGCGCGATAGTGCGGGCCGGTCAGCTCGCCGATCGCGTAATCGAGCCGCCCGCGTTCGATGCCCTCGTCGAACGCCGGCCGCTGCGCCTGCGCGGCGCGCGGCGGCGGATCATGCCGCGGCAGCGGATCGCGCGCACGCGCGATCTCCGCCTCGGCGCGAATCTCGGTCTTCACGCGCTCCAGATAGTCGTCTTGCGGACTCGAACTCACGGCCATCCATCCCAGGGAAAAAACGTCGCCATCGATCATGCCCGACGGGCTTTGCCGCCGCGACGCGACCCGTCATTATGGCGGTGGCGCGCGCGCGAGTCGAAGGGCTGCGCCGCACGCGCCCGCGCGCGGGTTGCCAGGTGTGGAGCGACCGCCTATCGTTGCCGCCGCCCCGCTTCGTCCCGCCCCTTTCTGGAGTTCCCCGCATGCGCCAGCTTGCCCTGACCGCCTTGATCGTCGCCGCGCTGAGCGCGTGCAGTCCATCGCCGCAACCGCCCGCGGCAGCGGCACCCACCGCAAAGGCGCCGCCTGCTGCACCCGCCACGCCGGCCGCCAAGCCCGCCGAAACCGCGGCCGCCGTGAAGGAAATCCCCGAGGGCGCCTGCGGCGACCAGTCGGCCGTGCCGCCGGATCAGCGCGTAGCCAACACCGTGCGCTGGTCGACGGCGAGCGAGCAGGACAACTTCGGCTTCGACGTCTTCCGCGGCGACAGCGAGAAAGGCGAATTCAAGAAATTGACCAAGGATCCGATCCTCGGCGCCGGCACCTCGGACGAGACGCACAAGTACGAGTATCGCGACGACTCGATCGATCCGTGCAAGCCTTACTGGTACTACGTCGAAGGCATCACCACGAAGGGTACGCACGACAAGTTCACGCCGACCTTCCCCGCGCCGGCGAAGCGCCGCGCGGTCGGCAGCCCCGCGCCGGCAGCGACGCAGCCGGCCGCACCCGCCAAGGACTGAGGCGCCGCTGCACCGGCGTCGCGCAATGAGCCTGCACGTCGCCCGCCGGCGGCAACGGCTCGCCGCGCTGTTCGTGGCGCTGTTCGCGCTGTCGCAGGCGCTTTTGTGGTGGGCGTACTACGCGCAAGGCGCCAAGCCCCTGATCGGGGACGAAGCAGGCTACCAGCAGACCGCGCTCGCGATCCTCGCCGGCGGTCCCTGGATGCCGGGCACGATCTGGCCACCGCTGCAGCCGCTGCTGCTCGCGGCGGTGTATGCCGTCGTCGGCCCGTCGGTACTCGCGATACAGGTGCTGCAAAGTATCTTTCTGATCCTTTGCGGCGCGCTGCTGCGCGATCTCTGGCGCCGCCTCGGCGGCAGTGTCGCCGCGGCGAACACGGCCGCGGCGCTGTTCCTGCTGAGCCCGGTCACCGCGGCGTATGCGCAGTGGCTGTGGCCGGAGATGACGCACCTGCTGCTGCTGCTGGCGGCCCTCTGCCTGCTTGCACGCGCGCCATCACGAGCGCCGACGTTCGTTGCCGGCGTGTGCATCGGCCTTGCGATCCTGGCGAAAAGCCTGCTGTCGCCATTCTGGCCGGTGTTCCTGCTTGCATTCGTGCGCCTCGAACGCCCACGCCTGCTGCTGCAGCCAGCGCTGCTGTTCGTCATCGGTATCGGCCTCGTCACGGCGCCCGCGCTCTGGCATGGCTGGCGCGAATACGGCAAGCCGATGATCGCCGACAGCTCGGTCTACAACCTGTGGGTGGGCCTCACCGACCACTGGCGCAACGACTACGTGCTCGACATGGGCGGTGCGACGCTGCCGGAATTCCTCGCCAGCGCGCCGACGCCGCAACAGCGCAATGCGATCTACCTCGACAAAGTGCGCACGCTGCTGGCCGAACGCGGCCTCGCCCGCGTGGCCGCCGATCAGGCCGGGCGGCAGTACTTCCGTCTGTTCAGCGCGAAGACGCCGTTGCTGTCGCAACTGCCGGGGCCTGCCTGCGCCGGCTATCTTTCGGTGTACGCGACGAGCCCGTGGCTGACCGGTACGCTGACGGCAGTGAGCGACTTTTTCCATGTCCTGGTGCTGGCCGCCGGCGCGTTCGGGCTGGCCTGCTGGCGGCGCCGGCCGGATCGCCTGCTTCTCATCGTCGCCGTGTTCATCGCCTATCAGCTCGCGCTGTTCCTGCCGATCCATGTGAAGGCGCGCTTCCTGCTGCCGATGCTGCCGTTCCTGTGCGGTTTCGCCGGCAGTTTCCTGGCCGCGCTGCGCGAACGCCGTGGGCCCACATACCAGCGGCCGGCAACGCCGGCCGACACCATCGCGCTGACAGCGGCGCGACTCGCCGTGGGCGCCGCGCTCGCCGCATGCCTGCTGTTTCTCGCCTTCGCCGGGCCCGCGCTCGATCGCCTCTGCGCAGGCTGAACCGGGGCGAATCCGGTATCCTCGCGGCCGCCTTTGGTCTTCCCGCCCGCATGCGTCAACACCTGATCGAACTCGTCCTTTTCAGCACCTACGCGGAACTGCGCGCCGAGCGCTCGCGCAGCTATCTCGGCCTGATCTGGTGGGTGGTCGACCCGCTGATGCAGTTCGGCGTGTGGTGGCTGGTGATGGACGTCATCCTGCATACCGCCGGCCCCGGCTATCTGCCCTCGCTGCTGATCGGCCTGACGCTGTGGCAATGGATGAAGTCGTGCATGATCCATGGCGGCTACGCGATCTGGAGCAATCTCAACCTGGTGCGCCAGGTCCAGCTGCCGCCGCTGGTGTTCCCGATCGTCGCAATGCTGTCGGACACGGTGAAGTTCTTCTACATCCTGGCGGTGCTGCTGGTGATCCTGTGGTGCAGCGGCTACCCGCCGAACCTTGCCTATTTCGGCCTGCTGCCGCTGTTCATCGTCGCATTCCTGCTCTCGGCCGGGATCGGCTTCATGATTGCCGCGCTGGTGCCGCTGCTGCCGGATCTGCGCTTCGTCATCGAGCAGGTGCTGAACGTGGTGATGTATCTCTCCGGCGTGGTCTTCCTGCTGTCCAACGTGCCGTCGCCGCTGCGCGAGATCCTCGCCCTGAATCCGATCGCGGTGATCATGGACGCCGCGCGCGGCGTCCTGATGCACGGCCTGTGGCCGAACTGGGTCGGCCTGACCAAGGCGACCCTGATCTCGCTGGTCGCGTGCGCGATCGGCGTCTGGGTCGTCGGGCGCCTCGCATCGCGCTATCCGAAGCTTGCCACATGACGAACGAAATCCTGGTCGAACTGCACAACGTCGGGGTCGCTTTCAGCGCGCAGCGCCGCCTCAGTGCCAACAATCGCTTCTGGGCGCTCGAAGACGTCAGCGTGACGCTGCGCCGCGGCGAGCGTCTGGGCGTGATCGGCCGCAACGGCGCCGGCAAGAGCACCCTGCTGCGCGTGATCGCCGGCATTCTCACGCCCGATCGCGGCACGGTGCGGCGCGGCGTGGTGTCGTGCCAGCTGCTCTCGCTCGCGCTCGGCTTCACGCCGCACCTGTCCGGCCGCGACAACGCCGTGCTGTCCGGCCTGATGCTCGGGCTGCGCCGGCGCGACATCGTGCAGCGGCTGCCGGCGATCCACGAATTTTCCGAGCTCGGCGACTTCTTCGAACAACCCATTGCGGCGTACTCGTCCGGCATGATGATGCGGCTGGCGTTCTCGGTCGCGATCCAGGTCGAGCCGGACGTCCTGCTGATCGACGAAGTGCTCGCCGTCGGCGACGCCGAATTCCAGCAGAAATCCGGCGCCGCCCTGCGCGCGCGCATGGGCGAAGGCCACACCGTGGTTCTGGTCAGCCACGACGAGAACCAGATCGCGACGCTGTGCGATCGCGTGCTCTGGGTCGAGCACGGCAAGAGCGTGCTCGAGGGCGATCGCGACGACGTGTTCGCCGCCTATCACCGCGACCTGCACCTGGTCGGAGCGGCGGCATGAACGCCTTCGATGCGGAACGCTTCGCGCGGCTCGCGCACACCTTGCAGGCGTCCCCGCGTCATCTGCTGGTCGCCGCCGCACGCCTCGCGCGACTGCACGAACACACCGCACCCGACACGGCACAGCGGCGCGCGATCATCGATGACGCCGGCCGCGGCACGCGTGCCGCCGAAGACGCCGCCGCGCTGCTGCTGACGCCGATCGCCAGCTACGCGCAGGACGATACCGACCGTGCGCTCGCGAGCGTGTGGCCGACGGGCGGCTGAGATGCGCGGCGCCGCCCTGATCGTGCTCGCGTGGAATCAGTGGCCGCTGACGCAGCGCTGCCTCGATTCGCTGCTCGCCAGCGCGCGACCGCAGGCCGAGGTCATCGTGGTCGACAACGGCAGCACCGACGAAACGCCGGCGGCGCTCGCCGCGTACGCCGGGCGCGTGCGCATCGTCACGCTGGCGCAGAATCTCGGCTTCGTGCGCGGCATGAACGCCGGTATCGCCGCGGCGCGCGCGGACGACGATGTCGTCCTGCTCAACAACGATCTTGTATTCACCCAGGCCGACTGGCTCGGCCGCCTGCGCGATGCCGCCTACGCCGAGCCCGAGCGTGGCGTCGTCGGCTGCCGCCTGCTCGGACCGGAAGCCGAGGGGCGCGTGTATCACGTCGGCGGCTACATCGAAGCGGACGACCTGCACGGCGAGCAGACCGAGGCCGGCCATGTCGAACGCGACGTGGCGCAATATCCGCACACGCGCCGCGTGCAGGCCGTCGCCTTCGCGGCCGTTTACATCCGGCGCGACTGCCTCGAGCGCATCGGCGGCCTCGACCCGGCGTTCCACAGCTACTTCGAGGACACCGACTACTGCCTGCGCGCCGCCGATGCCGGCATCGCCAGCGTGGTCGCCGGCGACGTCACCCTGCGCCACGATCAGCACGGCTCCACCCAAGGCGACGGCGGCTTCCGCGCACGCCTGTTCGCGCAGAGCCGCGAGACCTTTTCCGCACGCTGGCGCGATCGCCTGCGCGCCCTGTACCGCGCCGATGCCGGCTGGCATGGCGCGACGCGGTTTCCTTACGCGCAAGCGGAACTCGCACGCCTGTTCGTGCGTCGTCTCGATGCGCGCGGCCTGCGCATGCACTTCGACCGCAGCGTGCGCGAACTGGGCGATACGCAGGATCGCCGCCTCGATCTCGCCGCGCGACGCCAGGCGCCGTCGATGCCCGACATCGCCATCGCATGCGGCGCGGCGGCGTTCGCGCGCGCACGCGGACGCCGCCGCGTCGGGCTTGCCTACGGCGAATGGGAGCGCGTGCCGCAGGCCTGGGCGGATTCGGCGCAGGCGCTCGACGTGCTGCTGGTGCCGGATGCCTTCCAGCACGATGCCTTCCGCGCCGCCGGTGTGCGCGTGCCGATCGAGATCCTGCCGCTCGGCGTCGATCGCGACTATTGCCATGGCGCGGTGCCGGCGCAGCGTCACCCGCAAGGCCATTTCGTGTTCCTCGCGATGGCCGAGGAACTGGCGCGCGACGCGCCGGATCTGCTCGTCGAAACGTTCCGGCGCACCTTCCGCGCCGACGAACCGGTCGAACTTCTGCTGCAGATACGACCCGGCCGCGACGCGGCGGCGATCCAGTCCGCGCTGGCGATGCTGCCGGCGAATGCGAACGCCGGGCGCGTGCGCGTACTCGACGGCTGGGGACTGCCGTGGCACCAGCGTGCGCAGTTTCTCGCCGCCGCCGATGTCTACGTCGGCGTGCGGCGCGGCGGCGGCTGGGACCCGAGCGCAGCCGAAGCCCTCGCCTGTGGCCGGCTGCTGATCGCGACCGACTTCGGCAGCCCGGGCCGGCTTGCGCGCGAACGCGGACTGGCCGTTGCGAGCGCACGCCGGGTCGCGGCGGCAGGACGGCCAGACGTGCGCTGGGCCGAACCCGATCGTGACGCGCTCGCCGCGCATCTGCGCCGGGCCTTCGACCATCGCGCCACGCTGACCCGGCACGTTCGCGCGAATGCCGCCGCGTTCGGTGCTTCGCACGACATCGAGACGAGCGCGGACCGCTTCGTCGACCTGCTCTCCCGCGATGGCGCGCTGGCGCCGCCCCATGCGCCGGCCCGACCGCATCGCCCGGGCGATCTCAAGCGCGCGGCGGGCGGCCAGATCGTCGTGCTCGGCATGCATCGCTCGGGTACGTCGAGCGTCGCCGGACTGCTGGCGCGCATGGGCGTGTGGGCGGGCAGCGACGACGAGCTGATGATCGGGCCGGACAATCCGAAGGGCCACTACGAACTCGCGCGCCTGCACGGCGCCTGCCTGCGCCGGCTGCAGGCCGCCGCGGGCGACTGGAAACAGCCGCCCGCGACGGCACCGGGCGCAGCGGTCGACGCGTTCCGTTCCGATATGGCCGACCTCCTGCAAACCCTCGAGCCGCACCGGCCCTGGCTGATCAAGGAACCGCGCCTGTGCCTGGTCGCACGCGAACTGCTGCCGCTGCTGACGCGGCCGATGTTCGTGCACGTCGTGCGCGAGCCGCTCGCCGTGGCCGCCTCGCTGGCCGCGCGCGATGGACTGGAGCCTGCACAGGCGCTTGCGCTGTGGGAGCACTACACGCGCGCGGCGTTCGCGGCCAGCCGCGGCTGGCCGCGCGTGCTGGTCGACTACGCCGAGCTGATCGCCGACCCGCTCGGCGGCGCGCGACGTCTGCTCGCCGAGCTCGGCGCGCTCGGCGTCGAAGGGTTGCGCCAGCCTGACGATGCCATCGTGCAGGATTGGCTGGGGCCGCCGCCAACCCGCGCGCACGCGCTCGCCGCGCATGTCGCGCTCGATTCTTCGCAACAGGCGCTATGGGCGGCGATCGTCGATCGCAGCATCCTCGACGACGGCTCCGCGGCCTACGCGGCGCGGCCTTCGTCCGAGCATGCGGGCGGGGCGGGCTGAGTCGTGCTCTCGTTCCTGCGCCAGGCATTTCGCGGTTCGCATGCACGGCTGCGCGCGCCGCTGCGCGAGGTATCGTGGAATGGCCGCACGCTGCAACTCGCTTTTGATGGCAGCGACATCGCTGCGGTCGCGCTTGACATCGATGATGCCCACTTCATCGAGATCGCCGTCGACGGCGATGGACGCGCGCGCTGCGAGTTCGCCTATTCGCCGTCCGGCCAGCGCGGGTTCGATGTCCTGCCGCGCCAGGGCCGCGGCGGCGCACCCCTGGCCGAGCGGCCACTGCGCCTGCACATGGGCACGGCCGGCATCGGCGCGGATGCGCGCGCACCGGCGCCTTCCCTCGCACCGCTGCTCGACTGCGCACAGCTGGTGCCGTTCGGCGTCGACGCCGCCGCGCGCGATGTCGCCGTCGTCGTGCCGGTCTACGATGCGCCGGCGCTGGTCGAGCGCTGCCTTGATGCGGTGCTTGCGCACACGACCGGGCGCGCGCGCCTGATCGTGATCGACGACGCCAGCCCGGATCCCGCCATCGCACCGCTGCTCGCACGCTATGCGCACATCCGCGGCGTCGACGTGCTGCGCAACCCGTGCAATCGCGGCTTCACCGCGACTGCGAATCGCGGCATCGACGCGGCGGGCGGCGCCGATGTCGTGCTTCTCAATGGCGATGCCGAAGTCGCGCCGAACTGGCTCGCCGGCCTGCGCCGCGCGGCCTGCTCGCACGACGATATCGGCACGGTCACCGCGGTCTCGGACAACGCCGGCGCGTTCTCGGTGCCGGAACTCGAACAGGCGAACGAGCTGCCCGCCGCATGGAGCTTCGAGCAGGCGGCACGGGCGCTGTGGCAACAGGCGGGACTGGCGTATCCGCAGTTGCCGACCGGCAATGGCTTCTGTCTCTACATCCGCCGCGCCGTCGTCGACAACGTGGGAAAACTGGATGAATCCGCTTTTCCACAAGGCTATGGCGAGGAAAACGACTTCTGCCAGCGCGCCGCGCAGGCCGGCTGGCGGCATCTGATCGCCGGCAACGTGCTGGTCAGGCACGCGCGCAGCCAGAGTTTCGGCGAGGAACGCCGGCGCTCGCTCGGCGTGGCCGGCATGGCCGTGCTGCGTGAGCGCTGGCCGCACTACGAGGCCGATGTCGGCCGCACGCTGCGTTCGTTCGAGCGCTGCGTGCTCGACTGGCGCGTGCGGCGGCTGTTCGCCGATGCGCGCACCGGGCCGGCCGCGAAGCCGCGCATGCTCTGGGTCGGCAACGGCGCCCCGGCGATCGCCGGGGCCGAGGTGTGGACATTGCGCGCCAACGGCAGCGCGAACGAACTCGTGCGCGATGGCCGTGTCGTCGCCGCGAATACCTGGAAGGCCGACGACGCCGAGGCGTCGTACCGCGCGTTGTGGGACTGGCTGCAGGTGCATGCGATCGAGCGGCTGCTGGTGAGCGAGCGCAAGGAGTCGGCGGCCGAGATCCTGTGCCGATTGCTCGACATCCCGATTCTCGCGATCGACACGGCGAACGCCGGCGTCGCGTGCGATTCGCTGCG
>DASWPR010000440.1:0-4162 GCA_036398455.1 Dokdonella sp. | reverse complement strand
CATTTCCGCCGCGCTCGGCAACATGGGCGAGGACGACTGGCGCTTCCACTTCTACGACACCATCAAGGGTTCGGACTGGCTCGGCGACCAGGACGCGATCTAGTACATGTGCAAGGAAGCGCCGGCCGCGATCATCGAGCTCGAACACTACGGCGTGCCGTTCTCGCGCACCTACGAGGGCAAGATCTACCAGCGCCCGTTCGGCGGCATGACCACCCCCTACGGCAAGGGCACCGCACAGCGCACCTGCGCCGCGGCGGACCGCACCGGCCACGCGATCCTGCACACGCTGTATCAGCAGTCGCTGGAGCACGATGCGCGTTTCTTCGTCGAATACTTCGCGCTCGACCTGATCTTCGACAGCGCAGGCGTCTGCTGCGGCGTGCTCGCGCAGGACATGGCCGAAGGTACGCTGCACCTGTTCCGTTCGCACGGCGTGGTGCTCGCCACCGGCGGCTATGGGCGCGCCTATTTCAGCGCGACCTCGGCGCACACCTGCACCGGCGACGGCGGCGGCCTCGCGCTGCGCGCCGGTTTGCCGCTGCAGGACATGGAATTCGTGCAGTTCCATCCGACCGGCATCTACGGTTCCGGCTGCCTGATCACCGAAGGCTCGCGCGGCGAGGGCGGCTATCTGACCAACTCGAACGGCGAGCGCTTCATGGAGCGCTACGCGCCGAATGCGAAGGATCTCGCTTCGCGCGACGTCGTCTCTCGCTCGATGACGATCGAAATCCGCGAAGGCCGCGGCGTCGGCGAGCACAAGGACCACATCAATCTCAACCTGATGCACCTCGGTGCCGACGTGCTGCACGAGAAGCTGCCGGGCATTTCCGAGAGCGCGCGCATCTTCGCCGGCGTCGACGTGACCAAGCAGCCGATTCCGGTGATCCCGACCGTGCACTACAACATGGGCGGCGTGCCGACCAATTACCACGGCGAAGTGGTGCGCAAGGTCGGCGGCGATCCGGATGCGGTGGTGCCGGGGCTGTATGCGATCGGCGAGGCGGCCTGCGTGTCGGTGCATGGCGCGAACCGGCTCGGCTCGAACTCGCTGCTCGACCTGGTGGTGTTCGGCCGCGCCGTCGCGCAGCGCTGCGCGGCGACGATCAAGCCGGGGCAGGCGCACAAGGACCTGCCGGCGTCGGTGTGCGATGCGGCGCTGGCGAATCTCGATCGCCTGCGCAACGCCAGCGGTTCGATGCCGACGGCGGAAATCCGCGCCAACATGCAGCGCACGATGCAGTCCGATGCGGCCGTGTTCCGTACCGAGAAGACGCTGCAGGAAGGCGTCGCCAGGATGGCCGACGTGTTCGCCTCGTTCGAGGACGTCAAGGTCGCCGACCGCTCGCTGGTGTGGAATTCCGACCTGATCGAAACCTACGAGCTGCAGAACCTGCTCTACAACGCCGTCGCGACGATCAATTCGGCCGAGCAGCGCCACGAGAGCCGCGGCGCGCACGCGCGCGAGGATTTCCCGGATCGCGACGACGTCAACTGGCAGAAGCACACGCTGGTCACGGTGGACGAGAAGGGCGGCTGCGCGTTCGACTTCCGCCCGGAGCACATGAATACGCTGACGTCGGATGTGGAACCGGTGCCGCCGAAGACGCGGACGTATTGAGTAAATGCAATATGAGGATCGGATGCCTCGAGTCCTCGCTGCGTCATTCGCGCGAACGCGGGAATCCATGGTCAGTCGGTGTTCGAAGTCGTAACGCGCAAGATCAAGATGGATTCCCGCGTTGGCGGGAATGACGTCGTCAAAGGTTGGTTGGCCTGCGTCGATACCAGCGCAGAGCAATTCGGATAGACGAGGCAAACGTGGCTGAATTTACGTTACCCAAGAATTCCAGGATCAAGGCCGGCAAGCATTTCCCGGCCAAGCCCGATGCGAAGAAGGTGCGCACCTTCCGCGTCTATCGCTGGACGCCGGAAGACGGCGAGAACCCGCGCGTCGACACCTACGATGTCGACCTCGCGACGTGCGGCCCGATGGTTCTCGACGCGCTGATCAAGATCAAGAACGAGATCGACTCGACGCTGACGTTTCGCCGCTCCTGCCGCGAAGGCATCTGCGGTTCGTGCGCGATGAACATCGACGGCACCAACACGCTGGCCTGCACCCAGGCGATCGAGGATTGCCCGAGCGGCGACGTCAAGATCTATCCGCTGCCGCACATGCCGGTGGTCAAGGATCTGGTGCCGGATCTCACGCATTTCTACGCCCAGCTGGGTTCGGTCAAGCCGTGGCTGCGCACGCAGACGCCGCCGCCGCCGGATCGCGAGCGCCTGCAGTCGAAAGAGGACCGCGCCAAGCTCGACGGCCTCTACGAATGCATCCTGTGCGCCTGCTGCACGACCTCGTGTCCGAGCTACTGGTGGAACAGCGAGCGCTATCTTGGCCCAGCCGTGCTGCTGCAGGCGTACCGCTGGATCGTCGACTCGCGCGACGAGGACACCGGTGCGCGCCTGGACGAACTGGAAGACCCGTTCAAGCTGTACCGCTGCCACACGATCATGAACTGCGCGCGCACCTGTCCGAAGGGATTGAATCCGGCCAAGGCGATCGCCGGGATCAAGACGCTGATCGTCGAGCGCAACGGCACCTGACGCGGAGCGCCGCTGCGGGCGGCTACAATGCGGCAGGACGATTTCCCGAAACGGACCGCATGACCGAGCTCTCCGAGTCGCCGCCGCCGCTGCCGCCGCCACAGCCGCCGGAATCGCACGCGGTAGCCGCCACGCGCGAGACCGTGAGGAACGGCTGGTGGTTGTGGGTATTGCTCGGCGGTGCCGGCTACGGGCTGCTGATGCGCCTGGCGTTCGGCCTGCCGGTATTCAAGGCGACGATCAACGGCGGCGGCGGTGCGATGCTGGTGTCGTTCCTGTTTTTGGTGCCGTTCCTGATCGGCCTGTGGACGGTCTCGCAGCTGCCTGCGTCGCGCCGCAAGCTGTCGGCCGCGTTCTTGCTGCCGTGGGCGCCGACGGCGCTCTTTCTCGCCGGAACGGCGGTGCTGGCGATCGAAGGCAGCATCTGCATCGTGCTGGCCGCGCCGATCTTCCTGGCATTGGCTTCGCTCGGCGGCCTCGTCGCGCATTTCGTACTGCGAACGAAGCTTTCCCCGGGCACGACCAGTGCTTTCCTGATGCTGCCGTTCGCGACGGGCCTGTACGAGCAGAGCCTGCCGCTGCCTGATGCGACGCTGACGTCGACCGAATCGATCCACATCGCCGCACCGCCCGGGCGCATCTGGCAGCTGATCAACGATGCCGATGCGATCGAACCGGCCGAGATGGCGAGCGGCTGGGCCTGGCGCATCGGCGTGCCGTATCCGGTCGCCGCGCTCACGGTGACGACCGAGGAGGGCCGTGTGCGCAAGCTGCGCTGGCAGCATGGCGTGCACTTCGACGAGCCGATCCTCGACTGGGACGAGAACCGCTACATCCGCTGGAGCTATCGCTTTGCGGCCGACTCGATTCCGCCCGGCGCGCTCGACGAGCACGTGACGATCGGCGGGCGCTACTTCGACCTCGTCGATACCTCGTACCGGCTGCAGCCCGAAGAGGGCGGCACGCGCCTCGGCATCGTCGTCCACTATCGCATCAGCACGCGTTTCAACGCGTACGCGGCGCCGCTGGGGCGCCTGCTGGTCGACGATGCGGCGAAGACGATCCTCGCGTTCTACCAGCGTCGCGCGCAGGCGCCTGTCGCTGCCGGGAAGGCGATCTAGCATGCGCCCGCGGCGTGCCCGAGGCGATCGATGAACGACGCGGCAACGATCGGCCGCCTGCGCTGGCGCTGCCGGCGCGGTACGCGCGAGCTCGACCGCTTGCTGCAGCAATGGGTCGACGAGCACGCCGCGGGCGCCGACGCGCGCACGCTGGAATCGTTCTCCCTGCTGCTCGACGCGCAGGACCCGGACTTGTGGGATTGGCTGATCGGCAGGCAGGATCCGGACGATCCGCAGCTGCGGGAGCTCGTGCGTGAAATCCGCGCCGACCATCGCGTTTGACTACCGGCCGTCGCGCTGGATCGGCATCGCCGCCGGCGTGATGCTGGCCCTGGCGGTGCTGGCGCCGTGGCTGACCGAGCTGCCGCTGATCGCCCGCGCGGCGGTATCGCTGGCCGCGTTCGCGGCCGGTATTCGCGCGCTCCGGA
>DASWPR010000439.1:0-1844 GCA_036398455.1 Dokdonella sp. | reverse complement strand
GCATGCGCGCGATGACGCCATCGAGCGCGGGCAGCAGCACGCCGTCGCGGGCGTCGCGCAGCATCAACGCGTAGGCGAGATTGTTGATGTCTTCGCTGGTGCAGGCGAAATGGATGAACTCCTTGACCGCGGCGAGCTCCGCATCGACGTCGACTTTTTCCTTGATGAAGTATTCCACCGCCTTGACGTCGTGGTTGGTCGTGCGTTCGATCGCCTTGATGCGCACGCCGTCGCTTTCCGAGAAGTGTTCGCCGATCGCGAGCAGCTGGCGGCGCGCGGCGTCGGACAGCGCCGGCACCTCGACCACGGCCGCCTCGTTGGAGAGCGCGAGCAGCCAGTGCAGCTCGACCAGCACGCGCCGGTGCATCAGGCCGAGTTCGCTGAAGATCGGCCGCAGCGTTTCGGTCTTGGCGGCGTAGCGGCCGTCCAGCGGCGACAGGGCGGTAAGAGTCGAGCTCATGGCTTTCCTTGGGTTCCGGGACTGCTGCTGCCGATGGCGGCGTTCGGCAGTACCAGGATGGTTTTCGCGCGCGCACCCTGCATCGTGCGCACGGCGAGGTCGAAGCCGTCGAAGGCGAGCGTCTCGCCTTCGACGGGCAGGCGTTCCAGCCGGTGAATGATAAGGCCACCGACCGAATTCACATCGGCCGGCGCGGCGATGTCGCGCTCCAGCAGGCGTTCCAGCCGGTAGATCGGCGTGCCGCCGGAAATCGTGAACGAACCGTCCGCATTTCTCTCGCAGCGGCCGCCGCCGCGCGAAGGCTCGTCTTCGATATCGCCGACCAGCACTTCGAGGATGTCTTCCAGCGTGAAGAAGCCGGCGACGCGGCCGGACTCCTCGGCGCCGAGTGCCAGGTGCGTCTGGCCGGCGCGGAAGCGCTGCAATACATCCAGCACCGGCGTGTGCAGCGGCAGCAGGATCGGCGGGCGCAGCAGCGGCAGCACGTCGTCGATCGGGGCCTGCTCGGCGATCGCGTGCAGCAGGTCCTTCATGTGCAGTACGCCGCGCACCTGATCGCCGCCGGCGTCGAACCAGGGGTAGCGGCTGTAGCGGGTGCGGCGGAATTCGGCCAGCACCTGCTCGGTACTCATGCCGTCGCGCAGCGACGCGAGCTGGTCGCGTGTGCGCAGCAGGTCGCCGACGACGAGCTCGGGCAGGTCGAGCGCGTACTTCATCATCGTGTATTCGTCCGGCGCACTGCCGCGGCTGGCGTGCTTGGCGTGCACGATCAGCTTGAGTTCCTCGCGCGAGTAGTGCTGCTCGTCGCCGTGCGTGCCGGCTTCGAGCCCGGCCCTGCGCAGCATCCAGTTGGCGCTGGCGTTGAGCAGGCGGATCGCCGGATACATCGTCCAGTAGAACGCGTACAGCGGCGCCGCGGTCCACAGCGACATCGCCTCCGGGCGGCGGATCGCGAGCGACTTCGGCGCCAGTTCGCCGAGCACGATGTGCAAGTACGAGATCAGCGTGAACGCGATCACCAGCGCGACCACGGCGGTGGTCTCGGCGCCGATGCCGAGGCGCGCGAACAGTGGTTCGAGCAGGTGTGCGAACGCCGGCTCGCCGACCCAGCCGAGCGCGAGCGAGGCCAGGGTGATGCCGAGCTGGCAGGCGGACAGATAGGCGTCCAGATGGCCGTGCACGCTGACCAGGATGCGGCCGCGCCAGCCGTAGCTGGCGGCCATCGTCGCCGCCTGCGTCTGGCGCAGCTTGACCAGAGCGAATTCGGCAGCGACGAAGAAGCCGTTGAGCAGCACCAGCAGCAGGGCGGCGCCGACGTAGAGCAGGTTCTGCAGCATCACCGGATGCAGGAGGAACGGCCGCACATTCTAGCATCGGCGCGGCC
>DASWPR010000438.1:0-2164 GCA_036398455.1 Dokdonella sp. | reverse complement strand
CGCGTCGATCAGCTCAAGAAGGACGGCAAGAAGTCGATCCTGCTGCTGGTCTCGAATGGCGATGGCGAATTGCGGTTCGTCGCGCTCAGCGTGAACTAGGGTAGAAGCTCACGCACCGTCTCTGACGGTCGGCAGAGCTTGACACCTTTGGACGTGATGACGAGCGGCCGGTTGATGAGGATCGGATGCTCGATCATCGCGTCGAACAGAGCATCTTCACTCAAGGCCGGATCGTCGAGCTCGAGTTCGGTGTAAAGCAGTTCCTTGGTGCGCATCACCTCGCGGGCCGTCAACCCGGCCTGCTTCGAAAGTTCGACAAGCCGCTCACGGCTCGGCGGCGTCTTCAGATATTCGATGATCTGCGGCTCGATGCCTGCGTCGCGAATGAACTGAAGCACGTTGCGCGACGTGCCGCATTTCGGGTTGTGGTAGATGGTCGCGCCGGCCATTGCTCTTTCCCACAAGGTCGGGATCAAACCGTCACAAATTCACTTCTCTTGTATCCCTGCGCGTACAGCAGCGCGGTGAGATCGCAGTATTCAATGCAGGCACTGGCCGCTGCGGCTACCGCCGGTTTGGCGTGATAGGCGACGCCGAGTCCTGCTTTTTCGATCATGCCGAGATCGTTGGCGCCGTCACCGACCACCAGCGTATCCAGATTGTCGAAGTCGAACGATTCGCGAATGTCGATCAGCGTCGCCAGCTTCGCCTCGCGTCCCAGAATTGGCTCGGCGACGAGCCCGGCAAGTTTACCATCCTCGACCACAAGTTCGTTGGCGCGGTTTTCCTGAAATCCGATCATTTCAGCTACGCGGTTCGTGAACAGCGTGAAGCCGCCGGAGACCAGACATGTATACGCGCCATGTGCGCGCATGGTGTGCACCAGTTCGCTTGCGCCCGGCGTGATTGTGATGCGCTTGGCGAGTACCTCATCAACTACGGTGACGGGCAGGCCCTTGAGCAGCGCGACGCGCTCGCGCAATGCAGGCTCGAACTCGATCTCACCGCGCATCGCACGCTCGGTGATGGCGGAGACCTGTGGCTTGAGCCCGACAAAATCCGCCAGCTCATCCACGCATTCCTGCCCGATCATGGTGGAGTCCATGTCGGCCAGCAGCAGCCTCTTTCGCCGGTCGATCTGCGGCTGCACCACGACATCGACGCGCAGCTCGCGCAAGCCCTCGCGCAGCCGGTCTGAAATTGTGCGCAGGTCCTCGTTGCTGCTAAAGCTGATGTCGGCGGCAACGCCCTCGGACAGCCATTCGGCATGGGCAGGCGAGGGCAGCATGGCGCGCGCGGCATCGACCGCGGTGGAGTCGAGTTCGGACTCGGCGGGATTGACGATCAGCGTGACGACGAGGGACATGAAGATATCCAGGATGGACCATTGGATTTGAACGCAGCGAGCGCGGTGCTTATCGCAGGGCCGACCGCCAGCGGCAAGTCGGCGCTGGCGCTTGCTCTTGCGGAAGTGACCGGCGGCGTCGTCATCAACACCGACTCGATGCAGGTCTATCGCGACCTGCGGATTCTCACCGCGCGGCCGACACCGGATGAGGAGGCGCGTGTGTCGCATCGGCTTTATGGCACCGTGGACACGGCGGTGAATTTCTCCGCCGGGGCGTGGGTCACTGAAGCCGCGGCGGTATTAACGAAGGCCCGTGCGGACAAACGCCTGCCGATCTTCGTCGGCGGCACTGGGCTCTACTTCAAGGCATTGACGCGCGGCCTGTCGAATGTGCCGCCGGTCCCGGCTTCAATTCGCGACGCTATCCGCGAGCGGCTCGAACGCAGCGGCCCCGAGGCGCTGCACGGCGAGTTGGCTATCCGCGATCCTGAAGCAGCAAGGCGGCTGAAGCCCCGCGACCGGGTCCGCATCGCCCGCGCGCTCGAAGTCGTCGAGGCCACGGGTCGGCCATTGGCCGACTGGCACAGCGAGGGCTTGCCGCCTCTGCTTGATCCCGAAGGCGTCACCGCGCTGTTTCTCGCGCCGGATCGCAAGGAGCTTTATGCCCGGATCGATGCCCGCTTCGAGACCATGATGGGGGCGGGCGCGCTGGAGGAAGTTGTCGCGCTTGCCGCGCGCAAACTCGATCCGCTGCTGCCGGCCATGAAGGCGCATGGTGTGCCCGCGCTGATCCGGCATCTCGCCGGTGAACTGTCG
>DASWPR010000437.1:0-2266 GCA_036398455.1 Dokdonella sp. | reverse complement strand
ATGTAGCCGAGCGCCGAGAGGTAATCGCTGCCGGTGCTCGAGCTCCAGTACGCGGACGGGTGCGCGCTGTCGGCGAATTCGGTGCCTCCGACGCAGGTGACATGGCTCGACGAGCACAGCGCATTGGTGCTGATGCTTTCGGTGCCCGTCGGTGTCGCGTCCAGACTGGCGCAGCCGGCGACGCCGCCGTCGCCGGAGGCGACGAAGACCGAGATGCCTTCCATGTCGGCCTGCGCGAACAGGCCGTCGAGATAGTCCACCACCGATTCGCCGTTGTCATGTTCGCAACTGGTGAAACTGATGCTCAGTATCTTCGCCGGCACCGGCGCATGGTCGATCGCATACTCCATGGCGAGCTGCACGCCGTTGGGCGTGTTGTCGCCGCCGTCGCCGCTGCTGACGATCAGATTGATGGTCGCGCCCGGTGCGACGCTGCTGGCGCGCTGCACATCCAGCGTTGCCTCGGCCTGATCGCTCACCGCATCGCTCGGATGACTGCAACTCGGCGTGCCCGTATCGCTGCAGGTCGATGCCGGCGTGCCGGGGTCGGTGCCTCCGGGCGGAATCGTCACGACCGGCGTGGCGCTCGGCAGGCCGGCCAGCGTCTGGAAGTTCTGCATGTCCGGCGCGTACACGCGTGCACGGCCGACGACCGCAATGGTCTGGCCGCTGCCGTCGATGCCTTGTTGGTGAACCGGGTCGATGTCGTAGATCTTGGCAAAATCGGAAGGAAACACGACGTAGCTGCACACCGTGCCCTGGCAGCTCGTCGCCGCCGGATGCGGCGACGGCTGCGCCGGACGCGTGCGCAGCAGAGGTTCGAAGTGGGTCGTCTGCAAACCATCGATCGAGGCGATGGCGTCTGCAAGCGCCGCGGGAACCTGCGGGTTGCTCACGTTCGACATGCGCGTCTTGGCGCCGACCTGGAAGGTCCGCAGTTCAGTGCCGAACGCGCTCGCGACCGCGGCGGCGGAACCATTGAAGCGGATGCGCAGGCGGCTGTTGGCGACGTCGCCGACGTCGAGGCCCTGGCTGCGCAGCCATGCGGAAACCGCATCGATGTCGTTCTGCGAGGCGCCGAAGCGCTCGCCGATTTCGACAGGCGACAACCAATGCTGGTAGTTCGGCGAGGCAGGATCCTTCTGCTCGCGCAGGAACTGATCGAACGCCTGCTGGCGTTCGGGCGTTCGCTTCAGCGTGATGCCGAGATTGACGAGCGCGGTATCCGCCGCGACCGCGCCGCTGTCGCGGCTGGCGTCGGCCCATGCGGCCGGACGGCCGGGCAGGGTGGCGCGCCGGGTCGCGTCGAGCGGGCGCGTGATCAGATCGGGCGAAGCCGCGTGCGCGCAGCCGGCAGGCAGGATCGCCGTGGCAAAGCCCGCCAGAAAAGCCAGCAGGGCGAATCCACGCAGGGAGGTCTGGAAAGGCGTCCTGGCGGCGCGGCGGGAATGAGTCGGCTGGGCGTACATCAGCGAATTTCTCCTTGCGACTCCCCGAAGCCGCTTCGATGTGACGGGTGGTACTGCGTATCCGCTCCATGAGGCGCTCGCGGACGCGCGGAATCTTAGCGCGGAAGGACCTTCGCTTTGTGTAAAGATCGAGGATTCGTCGGCGCCTGCAGGCGAAGGCGTTCGCCTGTCGAACGTGTGCGACTACCATTCAGCCGCTCAACCCGGGACCTCCTCATGACCGAAGCTGCCACTGCGCCGATGCGCGGATTCCGCTACTACGATCTGCTCGTCGGCGGCATGGTCGCGGTGCTGCTGTGCTCGAACCTGATCGGCCCGGCCAAGGTGTGCACCGTCACGCTGCCGCTGCTCGGCGCATTGAGTTTCGGCGCCGGCAACCTGTTCTTTCCGATCAGCTACATCTTCGGCGACGTACTCACCGAGGTGTACGGCTACGCGCGTGCGCGGCGCGCGATCTGGGCCGGCTTCGGCGGCCTGCTGTTCGCCAGTTTCATGACCTGGGTCATCCTCAGCATGCCGCCGAGCCCGGGCGAACCCTACAACACGCGCCTGCAGCCCGCGCTCGAAGTCGTCTTCGGCGGCACCTGGCGCATCGTCGCCGCTTCGATGGTCGCTTACTGGCTCGGCGATTTCGCCAATTCGTTCGTGATGGCGAAGATGAAGCTGCTCACGCAGGGACGCTGGTTGTGGACACGCACGATCGGATCGACCGTGATCGGGCAGGGCATCGACAGCCTCACCTTCTATCCGATCGCCTTCGCCGGGATCTGGGAAGGCCAGACGATCCTCAAGGTCAT
>DASWPR010000436.1:0-5773 GCA_036398455.1 Dokdonella sp. | reverse complement strand
GGAAGACGATCCGCTGCGCCGGAGCATCGATGCCGAGGGCGTCACGCTGTTCCGCAGGGCGGGCGCGTGAACGCGAGCGAGCGCGTCGCCGAATTCCACCGGCGCCGAAAGAAGCCTTTCGCGTCGGACTCGTCGACGACGAAGCGCTCCGGCGCTCGATGCTGTGCAACCGTGACCTTGAGTTCGCACACGTATCGCGAAGCGCTCGCGCGAGAGATCTTCGCGCGATTGCCGTCGTATCTCGCCGTGCTGCGGTGGCTCGCCGCCCCGACCGCAACGCCGCGCCGACGGCAAGCCGCCGGACGCGCATAGGCGCGGCCGCGGCGCGATCCGCAGCCCGCGACGATGCAGCGACGCGCGCCGGCGTGAGCGAAGCCACCGCACGAGCACGAAGCGCGTCGCTGCGGACCACGGCAACTGCGCTGCCGCTTCCGTAGACGCCGGCGGCCGCCGCGGCTCGGGGCGCGGAGCATCTCCTCAAGCATGCATTCGGCGACGTCGGAACGGCTCGATGGCCTCGGTCGTGCAGACGCCTCATGTCGAGGATCGCGCCTTGACGCCGTCCTCCGCTCGAGCGGCGGCCGGCGGCCGGTGGTCTCGGCCGATCACCGAACGTCGTGCGCGCGGCCGACTTTGCGTATATTTCCGCGCCGCGTTTCTATCGGTCCTACGCATGTCGCGCTGGAAAGCCGCCGCGGTTCATTTGTCGATCAGTGCCGGGCTGGGGCTGATCGTCGCGGCGCTCCTGCTCCTCGTCTGGTATCCGCCGCCCTATGGCCAAGTAGCCGGTGCGCGCAAGCTCGTCATTCTCCTCGTCGGAGTGGATCTGGTTCTGGGTCCGCTCCTGACCTTCGTCGTCTTCAAACCCGGAAAAAGAGGACTGAAGTTCGACCTCGCCGTCATCGCGATCCTGCAAGCGGCGGCGTTCGTCTACGGCCTATCGGTCGTACTGGAAAACAGGCCCGTTTTCCTGGTCGCAGTCGTCGACCATTTCGTCCTCGTCACGGCCGGCGAAATCGCTCCCGCGGACCTCGCGCAAGGCAGCCGCGAGGAGTTCCGCCGCCTGCCCTGGACCGGCGCCCGCCTCGTCGGTGCGGTCATGCCGACCGCGGTCGAAGAACGCAACCGGCTGGTGTTCGAGGCGCTTGCCGGCAAGGACCTGCAGAACTTGCCGCGGACGTTCGTCGAATACGCGGCCGTCGCGCGTTCGTTCCTCGCGCAGGCGAAGCCGCTCGAACGGCTCCGGCGCACCTATCCCGTCGCCGCGGCCGCGGCGGAGCAATGGGCGCGGTCGCAAAAACGGGACACCGAGTCGCTGCTGTGGGCGCCGGTCGTCGCGCGCAACGGCGAGCTCGCGATGCTGCTCGACCGCGAAAGTGGACAGCCGTTGAAGCCGCTGGCGATCACGACGGAATGATGTCTTCGATCGCCATCGGTCGGCACGCTTCGTGCCTATTCCCGCTCGGCACGGAGAGACGGAAATGCAGCACAGCGGCCACGGCTTCACGTTGATCGAGTTGACGATCGCCATCGCGATCGTCGCGGTCCTCGCGGCCGTCGCATTGCCGGCCTATCAGGATTATCTCGTGAGAAGCCAGGTCAGCGAAGGATTCGCGTTGGCGAACGGAGCGAAGACCGCGGTCTGGGACTACCTCTCGCACCACGGCGGCTTGCCGACCGACAATCGCGCTGCTGGTCTGCCGGAACCCGAATCAATAACAGGCCAGTACGTCGGCGCGGTCGCGATCTCGGCAGGCGTGGTGCGCGTCACGTTCGCAGGTTCGAGCGTGAATCGGGCGCTCGCCAACGGCGTGCTGCGCTTCGTTCCGGATGCGACGCCCGGCAGCCTGCGCTGGTCGTGCTCCGCGGAGGCCGCCATCGATGCGCGCTATCTGCCGACGGGCTGCCGCTGATACGGGGCGACGGTCGCCAATGAACATGTCGTGTCACTCCCTGACAAATTCCGCACGCAGCTTGGCGGCGCCGACCGATCGTTCTGCCCACCCCGTCACACTCGCGGACGAACTCGGACGGTCGATCCGCCGCCGGCGGCCTGGCATGGAAGCTGCTCCCTATCGCCAGCGAGCCGTCGGTCGACACGCTCAGAACGCGACCGCGGAAGCGGGCCCGCCCGGCAGGTTGGCGGCTCTAGGGGATGTCATCCATTTTCAACCATCCAGCAAAGGACCCGTCATGAACACGCTCCAAAAGGGTTTCACTCTCATCGAGTTGATGATCGTCATCGCGATCATCGCGATCCTGGCCGCGATCGCGCTGCCGGCGTACCAGGACTATCTGATCCGCTCGCAGGTGTCGGAAGGCGCGGTGCTCGCCGACGGCGCGAAGACGGCGGTCACGGAGTATTTCAGCAACAAGGGCACCTTCCCGGAAAGCAATTCGGCGGCGGGACTTGCCGCGTCGGCCTCCATCCAGGGTAAATACGTCACGAGCGTAGCGGTCGGCACCAGCGGTAAAATTACGGCCAAGTTCGGCAACGAGGCGAACACTAAGATCGCAGGGAAAACTTTCGTCCTGAAGCCGGCCGCGGCCGTGTCCGCGGGAAGCGTCCAGTGGAGCTGCAGCGGCAGCGACGTCGACAAGAAGTATCTGCCGACGTCTTGCCGTACTACGACGGGTGGCGGTGGCGATGGCGGTGGCGGCGGTTAATTCCTCCGCGACAGCGCTTGCTGATTCGAAGGGGCCGCGTCATGCGGCCCTTTCCTTTTATAGGATCGATCCACCGTCGTGGCGACCCCTCGGAATCTCATCGATCATGGTTTATCGCGAACGAACGATATACGGGCTGCTGGCGCTCGCGAGCGCCGTTACTTGCCTGTGCTATGCGGCCGGCCTGAGCGGCGGTTTCATCTACGATGATTTCTCTTTCATCGTCGAAAACGACGACCTTCACGTCGCGACGCTGCACCTGAGCGACTGGGCACGCGCGGCGACGTCGTTTCCGGCGGCCCATCAAGGTCGTTGGCTGACGATGCTGACCTTCGCGGCGAATTATTATCTCAGCGGCGACATCGATCCGTTTTCTTTGAAGCTGACGAACCTCGCTATTCACCTCGTCAATGGTCTTCTACTGTTCCTTTCGCTGCGAACTCTGTTCGCGATCTTGACGACGGAAAATTCGGCACGGGGCACCGCCGACGAATCGCTGTCGCGGGAACGCGGGGAGTGGATCGCTCTCGGCATCACCGCTGCATGGCTGCTGCTGCCGATCAACCTGACCGGCGTTCTATACGTCGCGCAGCGCCTCGAGTCGCTCTCGAATACGTTCGTGTTTCTGGGACTGTGGCTGTACTTCCGCTCGCGCCTCCGCCTCGCCGAGGAATGGCGCGGTATTACCGGCATGGCGATCGCATTGGTGTCGTGTACCGGAATCGGCCTGCTCGCGAAGGAGTCCGCGGTATTGCTGCCGCTCTACGCCGCCTGTGCGGAATTCGCATTGGGCAGCACGCGACGCGCTTACCCGCGTCGTGGTCCGATCCTGCGGCTCTATGCGGGCTTGCTGGCCGCACCGCTGATTGCCGGCTTGTATTGGCTCAGCAGCTGGATCGGCAGCAGCTCGACGTATGAACGTTCCTTCACGACGACGCAGCGCCTGCTGACCGAGGCGCGCGTGTTGGTCGACTACATCCAATGGTGCCTGCTTCCGCTGCCGCACTCTCTCAGCATGTACCACGACGACATCGGCCTGTCCCGCAGCCTGACGTCGCCGCCGACGACGCTTCTCTGTCTGCTCGGACTGGCTGCTCTGCTCGGAATCGCGCTCACGCAACGTCGACGCCGGCCGCTGTTCTGTCTCGGAGTGCTTTGGTTCTTCGCCGGCCATGCGCTTACGGCAACGATCATTCCGCTCGAACTCGTCTACGAGCATCGCAACTACTTCGCGTCTTGCGGCCTGCTGCTCGCCGTCTCGTCGTTGCTGGCGGAGCGCCGGTCTGCGCTGGTGACCGGCCGCGCGGTCAGCGTGATCGCGGCCGCATTCATCGCGTTTTACGCGCTTACGACGAATTTGCGCGCTCGCGAGTGGTCGCACCCGTTGAGGCTCGCACTCGCGGAGGTCGGTCAACATCCCGACTCGCCGAGCGCGCAGTACGAACTTGCCCGCACGCTGATCGTCGCGATCGGCGACAAGGCCGATTCGCCGATGATACCGAGGGCGCGCGAGGCGCTCGAAGCCTGCATGCGACTTCCCGGCGCGAGCGCGCTGTGCGCGCAAGGGCTCATCATCCTTGCGGCACGACTGAATCAGCCGATCGAGCCGAGCTGGTGGGCATCGCTGATCAACTTGTTGAAGGCTCGCACGCCGTCCGAAAGCGATGCCTCCGCATTGCAGTTCCTCGCGTCGTGTCAACGTCAGGAGAAGTGCCCGGATCAAAGGACCGAATTGACGGCGGCGCTGATCGCCGCGATGAGCCATCCCAATCCGAAACCGCGTCTTCTTTCGACGTATGCCGAATATGCGGACTGGGCACTGCACGACGCCTCGCTCTCCGAACGCATGTATCGCGAAGTGATCGCCCGCGAACCGGCGAGGGCAGCGATTCGTGGCAACTTTGCGGTGTTCCTGATCGGCAACGGGCGCCTCGACGATGCGCAGGAACAGGTCGAGGCGATCGAGCGAAACAATCGTTTCGGCAAGGACGATTACATCGTCGACAGCCTGAAGCGCATGATCGCCGCTGCACGCCAGGCTAAATCCGTACCGAATTCCTGACCCGGCGAAGGCGACCGGCCGCTCTGTGCGCAGCACGACTCATGGTTCGGAGGGCTGACGATGCGGGGACATAAACCGCGGTTCGGGACGCCACGGCCGTCGAGCACTCGGCCGCGCGCCGTAGCCTGAGCCTGTGCGAGCGTAAAGGTAGTTCTGCCCACGGCGCCGTTGGAGTAGATTCGTACCGAACAGAGAGACCGCCGGGTAGTCCCATGGCAACCCAGATCAATACATCACCGCTCGCCGGGCTTTCGGGCGTAGCCCGCCGGCTGGTGGCCGAAGGCGCCTTGATGGAGACGGATGCGCGCAAGGCGGTCGACGACGCCGCGCGCGCGCGCATCCCGCTCGGCGCCTGGCTGACCGAGAACTCGCTCGTGTCGAGCACGCAGCTCGCCGCGGCGGCTTCCGCCGAGTTCGGCATGCCGCTGCTCGACATCGACGCGCTCGATCTCGCTCAGCTTCCTCTCAAGCTGGTCCGCGAGGACCTGATCACGAAGCACAAGGTGCTGCCGCTGTTCAAGCGCGGCAGCCGTCTGTTCGTCGGCGTGGCCGATCCGACGAACCTGCACGCGCTCGACGAGATCAAGTTCCAGTCGAACCACATCGTCGAACCGATCCTGGTCGGCACCGATCCGCTCGAGCGCGCGATCGAGCAGGCGCTGAACGCGGCCGGTCCGGTCATGGGCGGGCTCGACGACGCCGAGGGCCTCGAGAACCTCGAGCTCGGCAACGTGGACGAGGACGGCGAGACGACCGGCATCGACGCGAACGCCGCCGAGGACGCGCCGGTCGTCAAGTTCGTCAACAAGGTGCTCGTCGACGCGATCAAGCGCGGTGCTTCGGACATTCATTTCGAGCCATACGAGAACGCGTACCGCGTGCGCTTCCGCATGGACGGCATGCTGCGCTCGGTCGCGGCGCCTCCGGCCAAGCTCAATCCGCGCATCGCCTCGCGCCTGAAGGTCATGAGCGGGCTCGACATCGCCGAGCGGCGCGTGCCGCAGGACGGCCGCATCAAGCTGAACCTCTCGAAGACGAAGTCGA
>DASWPR010000435.1:0-6177 GCA_036398455.1 Dokdonella sp. | reverse complement strand
GAAACACGAGCCGGACCGGCGATACTAGGCGCATGCGAGTCCCCGTCCTCACCTATCACTCCAACAACGTCAACGGCAACGATTACGCCAGCAACGATCATGTCGCGCTGGCGCAGGACCTGCGTGTCATCCATGGCGCCGGCCTGCGCATCGCGCCGCTGGCGAGCGTCGTCGACGTGCTGCTCGGCGCTGCGCCCGAATCGACCGTGGACAACGCCGTCGCCCTGAGCTTCGACGACGGCTCCTGGTTCGACTGGCACGACATGGATCATCCGAGCTTCGGCAGGCAGCGCGGATTCGCCGGCGTACTGCGCGACTTCGCCAGCGGCACCGGAGCACCTGCGCACGCGACGAGCTTCGTGATCGTTTCGCCGGCTGCGCGTGCAACCCTCGATCACACCTGCCTCGCCGGCCGCGGCTGGTGGGGCGACGACTGGTGGCCACAGGCGCAGCGCGAGGGCCTGCTGGCGATCGAGAGTCACAGCTGGGACCACAACCACTCCACGCTGGCGCAGACGGCCCAGCGCGAACAGCACAAGGGCACGTTCCGCACGATCGATACCTGGGCCGATGCCGACGCGGAAATCCGCCAGGCTGCCGACTGGCTGGACGAACGCTGCGCGCCGCACCGCTCGACGCTGTTCGCGTATCCGTATGGCGAGAGCAACGACTACCTCGTCGAAGACTACCTGCCGCACCACACCGCCGAGCATCGCGTGCGCGCCGCATTCGGCACCGAGCCGCGGCCGATCGAGGCCGGCGGCGCGCGCTGGCGGCTGCCGCGCTACGTATGCGGCCAGCATTGGAACAATCCGTCGGCGCTCGCACGCCTGTTGGGCGAGGCCACCGGCTAGGGCGGTTGCCGCCGCCCCGGAGCCGTCGACTCAGGGATCAGAACGGGCCGATCGCCTGCGCCTTGGCGACCAGGCTGCGCCGGCGTACCGGATCGAGCGGCTTGTGCCAGCGTGCAATCAGCTTGTCGTGTCCGGTCGGCTCGAAGCCGGCCTGCATGTCGACGGCGTACGCGCGTGGATCGCCGCAGTAGCCGAAGAACGCGTCGCACGCCTCGGCGAGGTGCACGAAGGCATAGCGCAATGCATGCACCATGACGCCGCCCGATGCGGCGATCTGCGAACGCTGCTCCTCGCTCATGCGCGCGAACGTGCGTCCGTCGGTGCACAGGCCGCCGACCAGGATGATGTCGCCGAACGGCAGGAAGTGCAGGTACGACAAGGGCACGAAGCTGCCGTCGCCAATACCGAGGAAGACCCCGAAATGATGCCGGTACGTCGGCAGCGGATCGCCGAATTTGCGCTGGAACAGCTCGCCGAAGAAGGGACGAGCGTCATCGAGTTCGGTGATGCAGAGAAACGAATTCAGTGGCTCGGGGAACACCGACGACCTCCCGCTGCGAATCGAAAGAAAGACATACCTGGCGCGACGCCGTGGACTAGCTGGAGCGGACGCCGCGGCTGCGGCGCGGCACGTGCCCGGTCGCGACGTGCTGGCGCGCGGACTCGACGTTGACGGTCGAATCGTCGAAGAAGATATCCGCACCGAACGCTTCCAGGAACGGTCCTTTCGAGCGACCGCCGAGGAACAGCGCTTCGTCGATGCGCACGCCCCAGTGGCGCAAGGTGAGGATCACGCGCTTGTGCGCCGGCGCCGAACGCGCCGTCACCAGCGCGGTGCGGATCGGCGAGGACTCGCTCGGAAATGCCGCCTGCAGCCGGTGCAGCGCGTCGAGGAAACCGCGGAACGGACCGCCCGACAAGGGCTCGCGCACGCGCTCGGTCTCGTGGCGATGGAACGCATCGATGCCGCCCTCCTCGCTGACCTGTTCGGACTCGTCGCCGAACAGAACCGCGTCGCCGTCGAAGGCGATGCGCAACTGGTCGGACTGCCGCTGCGGCGCCTTCGACGGCAGGATCGTCGCCGCCGCGATGCCGCCGGCCAGTGCCTTGGCGACGCTGTCCGGGTTGGCCGAGAGAAAGAGATCCGCGCCGAAAGCCTGCACGTAGGGCAAGGTCGGCTCGCCGCGCGTGAATGCGGCGCGCACGATATCCAGGCCGTAGTGCTCGATCGAGTTGAAGATGCGCAGGCCGGTGTCGGCGGAATTGCGCGACAGCAGGATCACCTCGACGTGCGGCGCCTCCGGCGGCGCGCGATTCAGGCGCAGCAGCTTCTGCACCAGCGGAAACGCGATGCCGGGCTGCAGCAGTTCGTTCTCGCGTTCGATCTGGTGCTGCGCGAAGGCCTCGATGCCGTCGCGCTCGAACAGGTCGTGACTTTCGCCGAGGTCGAACAAGGCACGCGAAGAGATCGCGACGACAAGGGTGTCGGCGCGATCGGGCGTGTCGTGCCGGAGATCTGGATCAGCCATCGAACCCATTGTCGAAAATCACGTCGGCGGCGGTCAGCGCCGCTTGAACCGCGGCCCAGGCGTCGAGGCGGCCATAACCGGCCTGGTAGTTCGGCCAGGTGGCCATGGTGAGGCCGCCGCAGCCGCTGTTGGACGGATCGGTGATGCCGTCGGTCACGGTCGTCGCGCGCAGGATCTCGGCGACCTGGTCGGGATGCCCTTTCAACGCCGGCACCGCCGACAGCACCAGCGCGACCGCGCCGGCCACGTGCGGCGTCGCCATGCTGGTGCCGCTGGCGGGCTGGTAGCCGTTCGGCGGCCACGCGGACGTGACGTTGACGCCGGGCGCCGAGAGGTCGGGCCGGATCAGGCTCGAGCCGACGACCGGACCCCGGCTCGAGAAGCCGGCCATGTGATCGCCGCTGTCGGTCGCGCCGACGACGAAGCTGGAATCGTAGATCGCCGGTGGCGCGGTGATCGTGCTGCAGTCCGGTCCATCGTTCGCCGCGGCGGCGGCGAAGAAGATGCCGCCGGCGACGACGCTGTCGACCGCTGCCTGTATTTCGTCGCCGACGGTGCAGCCTTCGCTGGTCGGGCAGCCCCACGAATTGTTGATGACGTCCGGCGCCAGATCGGGATCGGGATTCTCGCCGGCCAGGTCCGTCGGCGCGAGCATCCATTGCATGCATTCGATGTAGCGCGCCGGCGTGCCGACGCCGCCGTCCATGTTGCGGCAGCCGATCCATTTCGCGCCCGGCGCCACGCCGGTCTGATGCGAGCCGCCATCGTCGCCGGCGAACGTGCCGGCGGTGTGCGTGCCGTGGCCGTAGTCGTCGCACGGCGCCGGCGAATCGTTGCCGCAGCTGTTGCCGACCGAGTCGTGGATCGAATCGTGCCAGTTGTGATTGTGGTCGGCCGCTGTTCCGTCCCAGCCGCGGTAGTGCGGCTGTAGCGCGGGGTGATCCCATTGATAGCCGGTGTCCTCGCCGGCGATGACGACACCCTGGCCGGTGTAGCCCGCGGCCCAGGCAGTCGGTGCATTGATCTTGCTGACGCCCCAGGCAATCGATTCGACCGCCTGTGGCGCCGGCGCGCCCGTGACCGGCTGCGGCAGTCGTGCCGCGAGGCGCGGGTTCGCAGCGACGCGCGCGATATCGCCGCGCTGCGCGAGACCATCCAGATCACTCGCCGACAATTCGGCCGCGATCGAATTGGCGATCCAGTACGGCCGGTAGGCGATGTCGCGCGCGTCCAGCCAGGCGCGCACGCCTGCCTGCTGCGTCTGCGCGCGTGCGCGCAAGGCATCGACCAGCGCGCGGCGGCGCGCCCGATAGTCCGCCTTCGCATCCATCAGCGCGAGCAGCGGCCGCGACTGGTCGGCAAAGACGATCAGTGCATCGACGCGAGCCTGCGTGCGCGCCGCGGTGACGAGAGCGGGTTCGATGTCGGCCGCGAAGGCCGAGTTCAGCGCCAGCGCCAGCGGAAGCAGCGGCAGGCTCGAAAGCGTTTTGCGCATAGGACGGACCCCTGTAGTGAATAGCGTCGTCGCGGCACCCGCCGGGCGCCACGTGCCGCACACTACAACATGCCCGTCGCGAGCAGGATCGGCAAGAGGTGGCGTGATTGAAAACCGACGCCGACGCGCACTTCGCCATCAAGTGGCAACGCGCCACCGCGGCACTCAATGGCCGTTCGGATCGCCATCCTTCTTCGGCTGCGGTGCCGGGCGCGTGCCCCGCCCCGGTGCCGGCTGCGGCGCCGGCCGCGTCGTGGCCGGCGGACGCGGCGGTGACTGCGGTCGATTCACCGGCGGACGCGGCGGCTGCACCGAAGGACGATTGTTGATCGGCGGTCGCGGGCGCGGCGGCGGCGGCCGGTTCACCGGAGGCCGCGGCGGCCTCACCGGGGGACGCGTCACCGGCGGCCGCGGTGGCCGCACCGGCGGGCGGTTGACCGGCGGTCGCGGCCGCATCGGCGGCCGGTGGACATGGATCGGGCGGCGGCTCCAGCGGTCGCGCTCGCGATACCACGGCCGTGCACGATAGTAGTTGTCCCAATACGCGCCGAGCGCGAAGGCGACGATCGGAATGCCGACGCGCGCACCGTAGTCGGGCACCAGCACGCGGCGGCTTTCGTAGTCGAACTGCAGATAGTCGCCGGCGATCCAGCCGCGATTGCCGCGTGCGACGACGTCGCACCAGATGTAGTCGTCGAGGCAGCCCTGGATCGCCACCGGCGTGCCGGTCGGCAGCGTATCGATGCGCGGATATTCCGAATCCGGACCGGCGCGCAGGTTCACGTTCGCGGTCACGTAGCCGTCGGCCGCGTGTGCGGCGGCGGCAGCGAAACCGACCAGCAGCAACAGCAGGGAAACGAGGATCCGCGGCATGGCCGAACCTCCGGGTTACGCGAATGGGCGGCGGCAGGCGCCGGACTACATTGCGAAAACGAGACGTTTTATACCAGAGAACGCACGCCGGCGCAGGGCCGGCGCGCGCCGCGGGCGGCCTGCCCGCTTCAGTCTTTCGCGTTGTCGGTCGCGCCGATGAAGGCGGCCACGTTGTCGTGCAGCTGCTTCAATGCCGGCAGGTGCGCGTACACCATGTGGCCGGACTCGTAGTAGTGCGTTTCGATGTTCTTCGTCAGCGACTGCGGGATCGGCAGGTGCTTCATCTCGTAGTCGGCGGTGAAGAACGGCGTGGCGAGATCGAAGTAGCCCGAATTCAGCATCACGCGCAGGTTCGGGTTGAACTTCATCGCCGCGGCGAGATCCGGAATCACGTTCGGAAAACCCGGAATCGCGAACGGTGCGCCCGGCTGCTTGTGCTCGAACTTCCAGCCGGGAAAGGTGCCTTCGGCGAACAGCTGGTAGCTCTGCTCCTGGCCGAACTTGAGCTGCTTGCGCACATAGTCGTTGAACGCGGCGACATACGCCGAAGAGATCGCGGCCGACTGCGGATCGTACGGAGCCGCCTGGTTCAGCACGTCCATCGCGGGACCGGAGAAGCGCGAGTCGAGGCGTCCGGTGACGAGGCCGCGGTCGATCTGCAGGTTCTGCTCGAACTCGCCGCCGTTGATGCGCAGATCCGCGCGTTCGATGTAGTCGACCGGCAGCCCGGTGTAGTCGTGCAGCCGAGTGGCGATGGCGTGCTTGCGTGCAGGATCGATCGCATTGCCGGCCGCCAGCGCCTGCGCGTAGTCGCCCATCGCGAACTGCTCGACCTCGGCCAGGAACGCCTTCATGTCGACCGGCTTGCTGGCGAGCTTGTCGTGGTACCACGCGGTCGCCGCGTAGGTCGGCAAGGCCAGCTGGTAGGACAGATCGACGCCCGGATTGATTTCCGGGAAGTCGATCAGCATCGCCATGTTGAGCACCTGCGAGAGCAGGATCACGCCGTTGAGATCGATCGCGTGATCGTTCTGCAGCAGGTTCGCCAGCACGGCCGAGCGCGTGGTGCCGTAGCTTTCGCCGAACAGATACTTCGGCGAGTTCCAGCGTCCGTACTTCGACAGGAACTTGCCGATGAACTGCGCGAACGCTTCGGCATCGGCGTCGACGCCGAAGTATTCCTTCGGCCCTTTTTCCTTGTCGGCGAACGTGCTGAAACCGGCGCCGGGCGCATCGATGAAGACGAGGTCGCTGACGTCGAGCAGGCTCTCGTCGTTGTTGACCAGCCCGTATGGCGCCGCGGCGGTGTGCTGGTCGTCGGCGGTGACGACGCGCTTCGGGCCGAACGCGCCCATGTGCAGCCACACGGTCGCCGAGCCCGGGCCGCCGTTGTAGAGGAAGGTGATCGGGCGATGGTCGGACTTCG
>DASWPR010000434.1:0-3024 GCA_036398455.1 Dokdonella sp. | reverse complement strand
CGCGCTCGACGGCCCGGTTGCGCCGCCGGACTGGCGCGGCGGACTGCCGATCACCTATCACCTCGGACCCGGCGCCGCCAAGGTGCGCCTGGCGATCCAGTCCGACTGGACGCAGAAGCCCATCTACGACGTGATCGCCGTGATGAAAGGCAGCCGCATGCCCGACGAATGGGTGCTGCGCGGCAATCATCACGACGGCTGGGTGTTCGGCGCCTGGGATCCGCTCTCCGGCAATGTCGCGCTGATGGCCGAGGCGAAGGCGATCGGCGCGCTCGCGAAAACCGGCTGGCGGCCGCAGCGCACGCTGGTCTACGCCAGCTGGGATGCCGAGGAACCGGGCCTGCTGGGTTCGACCGAGTGGGCCGAGACGCATGCCGACGAACTGAAAAAGAAAGCCGTCGTCTACGTCAATTCCGACACCAACGGGCGCGGCTTCCTCGGCGCCGAAGGCAGCCATTCGCTGCAGCATCTGGTCAATGAAGTCGCCGACGGCGTCGAGGATCCCGAAACCCATGTCAGCGTGCAGAAGCGCCTGCGCGCGAAGCTGCAGGTCGACGCGCTCGACAAGGGCGCCAGCGAAGAGAAGCGCGCACTCGCCAGAATCGCCGCGGGCGGCGAGGACCTGCCGATCGCGGCGCTCGGCTCCGGCTCCGACTACTCCGCCTATCTGCAGCACCTCGGCATCGCCTCGCTGGACCTCGGATTCAGTGGCGAAGACGACAACGGCGGCATCTACCACTCCACCTACGATTCGTTCGATCACTACGTGCGTTTCGGCGATCCCACGTTCGAATACGGCGTAGCGCTGGCGAAGACCGCCGGCCACATCGTGTTGCGCATGGCCGACGCCGACATCGTGCCGATGCGTTTCGTCGACTTCTCCGACACCGTCGCGCGCTATGTCGACGAACTGGTGAAGCTGGCCGAGCGCGAGCGCGAACGCACCGAAAACCTGCATCGCCTGCTCGACGGCGACGCGTTCAAGCTCGCCGCCGATCCGACGCGGCCGCTGCTCGCGCCGGAGCGCGAGTCCGGCGTGCCGTATCTGCACCTGGCCGAACTGCAGAACGCAGTCGTTGCGCTGAAGGCGAGCGCGACGGCCTACGAACAAGCCTACGGCGCCGCGACCGCCGAAGGCAGGTCGCCCAGCCCGTCGCAACAAGCCAGCGTCAATGCGATCCTGCAATCGATGGAACAGGCCCTGACCAGCGAGGCCGGCCTGCCCGGCCGCCCGTGGTTCAAGCACTTCGTCTATGCACCCGGCCTGTTGACCGGCTACGGCGTGAAGACGCTGCCCGGCGTGCGCGAGGCGATCGAGGCGCGCAACTGGGAGCAGGCGAATCAGTACGCGACGATCACCGCGAAGGTGCTCGATGGCTACGGCAAGCGGCTGGACCAGGCAACGGCGGCGCTGAAGAAATAGGCGTCGAGGAACCTGCGCATGCCGAAGTCCATCGCAGGAACCGCACACTGGATGCCTTCTCCGATCGGAGAAGGCATCCTCGCCTCAGCCGGCGACCCGCAGCGTGCCTGTGCGTCGCTTCAACACGAAATTCGCATCGAGCCGGCGTTCGATACGCATGAAGACGTCCTCGCGCGTGAACGGCTTGCGCATGAAATCGTCGGCACCGATGCGGTGTGCGTAGAACAGTTCGGTCGCCTGCGCGTTGCCGCTGATCATGATGACCGGAATGTCGGCCGTGCGCGCATCGTGGCGCAAGGCGCGCAGGGCGGCGAAGCCGTTCATGCCCGGCATCACGATGTCGAGGAAGATCAGGTCCGGTTTCTCGGAACGGGCGATGTGCAATCCCTTCTCGGCATCGGCCGCTTCGAGAATCACGAACGCGTTCTGCGCGAGGTATTTGCGCAGCAGGGCGACCACCGTCGGCGAGTCGTCGACGACCAGGATGCGCGTGCCGGGCCGCGCGCCGGAGCGTGGCTTCTGCCTGCGCTCGCGCACGTCGGCGGCCGAGCGGAACAGGCTTCTCAATCGGTCGAACGTATTCAACGCAGAATCTCTCCCAACGCCTAAGCGCTGCCGCTCGGTCGACCATGGAGGGTGAACGTACCCGCTGGCCCGAGAGCCGCGCACATCGCCCGACGCATTGCCATGAAGCAGGCACGACGCCACCTTTCGGCGCCCTGCTCCGCCGGCACAGATTTACGCCTGCGCGGCGGCGAGCGCAAGGCATTCTGTCGCAAGTGAACGCCGTGCCGTATCCCGCACGGCATTCTACCTGCGCGGCGGCGCCGCGTCAGACTGCTTCACTGCGGCGCAGCCCCACGCCATCGCCCGGCAAGGACCGCCGTCGCCCGCTCCGCTCAAGGCGGCGCCGTCTCGAATCCATCGGCAAAGATCGTATCGTCCGGCGCGAGCGGGCCGAGAACGCCGTCGAAATCGATGTTCTGCAGCTTGATCACGCCTTCGCCATCGCCGTTCGAACCGTCTTCCCACACATACACCGCGAACGGATTCGCGCTGGGCGCGCCGGCCAGGCGCGAGGTATCGGTCGGCGCCGTCTTGATGTCGACGACCGGCGTCGTCCAGACCGGATCGCCGTTCAGATCCAGCCGCGCCACATGCGCCGGCATCGGATCGGGAAAATCGTCGCTGGCCCAGGAGAACAGCGCGCCGCCGCCCGCCAGCGCGAGCACGCCGACCTGGCTCTGGTCGATCGGCGACTGCTCGGCGAGCACCTGGCCGGTGTCGCCGAACGCGAGTGCGCCGGTCGCATCGATGCGCTGCGCGTTGATGCCGGTCTGGCTCTGCGTCGATGCATCGGTGATGCGCCAGATCGCATAGATGTCGCCGGTGGCCGGATCGAACGCGCCCGCCGGCTCTTCGTGCGAGGACGACGTATCGGTGCTCACGTCGACGCCGTTCTGCGCGAAGGCGAGCGAGCCGTCGGCGAACACGCGCTGCGCGTGCACGGTGCCGGCGAGATTGACCGAATACCAGACGAACACCGCGCCGCCGGCGCCGTCTTCGATGAAGTCGGGGAAGTAGCCTAACTGCAGTGCGCC
>DASWPR010000433.1:0-1681 GCA_036398455.1 Dokdonella sp. | reverse complement strand
GCTGGACGTGACGATCCAGGCGCAGATCCTCGCGCTGCTCGCGACGCTGCAGCAGCAGACCGGCATGGCGTTGCTGCTGATCACGCACGACCTCGGTATTGTCGGGCAGCTCGCGCATCGTGTCGCGGTCATGTATGCCGGCCGCAAGATCGAAGAGAGGCCAACAGCCGCGCTGTTCGATGACCCGCGGCATCCCTATACCCAACGCCTGCTCGAAGCGAGGCCGCGTCGCGGCGGTTCACGCGCGCGGCTCGCCGAGATTGCCGGTGCGGTTCCCGCGCCGGGCGTGGCGCCGGGCGGGTGCGCATTTGCGCCGCGCTGCGAACTCGCGCATGCAGCATGCCGCGAAGCCGACCCGGCGTGGCGGCAGCTCGGCGACGGCGGCGTTCGCTGCGTTCTCGATGCGCGCGTCGCCAGCATCGGGACAGACGACAGGAGGAGCGATGCTGCTTGAGCTCGATCGCCTGAGCGTTCGCTACAAGACACGGCGCGGCGTGCTGAGCGCCGTCGATCAGTTGTCACTCGACTTAGGGCGCGGTGAAACGCTCGGCCTCGTGGGCGAATCCGGCTGCGGCAAGAGCTCGCTTGGCAAGGCGATCGTGCGTCTGATCGAACCGGCCGAAGGCGCCGTGCGGCTCGACGGCCAGGACCTCGGCCATCTCACGCGGCGGCAGTGGCTGGCGTGGCGCAGGCGCATGCAGATGGTCTTCCAGGACCCGTTGAGCGCGCTCGATCCGCGCAAGAGCGTGCGCCGGACCCTGACGCTGCCGCTCGAAGTCCACCGGATTGGAACCTCCGCGGAACGGCGCGAGCGCGTGGATGCGCTGTTGCATCAGGTGGGCCTCGCCCCGGCGCTCGCGGAGCGGATGCCGCACGAACTGTCGGGCGGTCAGCGCCAGCGCGTCAATATCGCCCGTGCGCTGAGCCTGGACCCGGATGTGCTGATCTGCGACGAACCCGTTTCCGCGCTGGACGTGTCGCTCCAGGCTCAAGTGCTGAACCTGTTGTCCGACCTGCAGCGCGAGCGCGCGATCACCTGCCTGTTCATCAGTCACGACCTCGCGGCGGTGGGCTATCTGGCCGACCGGATCGCTGTCATGTACCTCGGTCAGATCGTCGAGATATTGCCGGCCGATCAGCTCTGGCGGCACGCGGCCCACCCTTACACGCAACTGCTGATCGACTCGATTCCGGCGCGCGGCGCGCAGTTGCCCGCGGCTTCGTCCGCGGAGCTGCCCGATCCGTTCGCCCCGCCGCGCGGCTGCCGGTTCCAGCAACGCTGCCCGCATGCGCAACCGGTCTGCAGCGAAACGCCGCCTGCATTGCTCACGGTCGGCGCTTCGCATGCGGTGGCCTGTCACCTCTACGGCAGCGCCGCTTCGGCACGCGTGGCCGTTGCAGACATTGCGTGGCCGACCCGCCGCGCGGCGCAGGCCGCCAACGCGGACGGCGAGCCGCAACCCGAAACCACGAGGAGTGCCTGACTTGATCACCCGTCGCCAGTTCTTTGAGATGGCCGCCGCGTCGGCGGTGGCGCCCGTTTTGCCGGGCGTGTCGTTCGCAGCGGACGAGGCCGCGCCCAATCGGGCCCAGCACGGCGTGCTGCAGGCAGTCATCGTGCCCGAGCCGGCCGGCTGGGTGGCGGGGCTCAACATTTCGAATCCCGCGGTCATCGTGTCGG
>DASWPR010000432.1:0-8320 GCA_036398455.1 Dokdonella sp. | reverse complement strand
AGGTGCGCGGCGACGTAGGCATCGAGCACGCGCAGCGCCGTCGCATCGGCGCTCGACGCCGCATCGACGGCCGGCGCACTCTGGCGGCCCGCATAGAAGCCCACGCCGAGCGCCAGCGCCAGCGCGAACGCACCCGCCCAGGCGAGCCGCTGCGGACGCAGCGATTCGACCAGCGCGTGCACGCGATCCCTCCACGATGCACGCGCACGCGTCACCCCGGCCTGCGCCAGGCGTGGCTCCAGCTGCCGCCACAGGCGCGCGCCGAGATCGGCATCGGCCTGCGGCTGCGGCTGCGCATCGATGTGGGCGAGCATGTGCTCGATCGCCGCGTAGCGCGCGCGCAGTTCGGGCGAGACGGCAAGTTCCCGTTCGATGTCGGCAAGCCGTGCGGCGTCGAGGCCGTCGCGGTAGCGGAACAGGATCAGGTCGTCATCGGTGATCGGATTCATGGTCGTCAACCTGGCGGCTCGAGGGAGAGGCGCAATTTGCGTACGGCGCGGAAAATCGCCTGCTTGCAGGCGCTGATATTGAGCGACAGCAGTGCCGAGATGTCCTCGAGCGACTGTCCCTCGTGATGGCGCAGCAGGAACGCGCTGCGTTCGAGCACGGTCATGCGCGACAGCTGGGTTTCGACATCGCGGCGGATCTGCTCGCTGTGCGCATGGCGATCGGGGCCGGGCGCGCTTTCCGTCGAGGCGGGGAACACCGCGTCTTCGTCTTCCGCCTCTGGCAGCGCTTCTTCGACACGGTTGCGCCGGCGCATCTGTTCGAGCGCCGCGTTTACCGCGATGCGATGCAGCCAGGTCGAGAACTGCGCGCGCTCGTCGAATTCGCGCAGGTGCCGAAACGCGTTGAAGAACGCCTCCTGCATCGCATCCTCGGCGATCGCCTTGTCGCCGGTGACGCGCACGCAGGTACGGAACAGCGCGCTCGTGTTCATCTCGACGAGGCGTCGAAATGCGAGCGTGTCCCCGGTCTTGGCCTGTGCGACCCAGCGCGCCTGATCATCCAGCATGGCGGCTAGGATGCGCCGGGAACGGTTTCGGTTAGCAACGCGCGACGTGTGGCGGGCCGGCGCGGCCGGCCGCGCTCGTTCCGCGCGCGGCAACGCTTCGATGCAAGCCCTGGCGCAGGCAATGTGGCTAGTGCTTGTCGGCAGCCGCCGCGGGCTGCGCGCCGCCTGGTGGAGCCGCCGGCCTGGCCTTGTCGTCCGCAGCCCCCGCCGCTGCCTCGACCGCGCCGACCGTGACCGTGGCCGTGTAGCTGCGATCACGCGAGGCGAAGTACAGGTCCGGCTCCCAACGCTCCTTGGCGTAGAAGTTCGCGCTGGCGCAGCCGGCCTGCGGCATCGCCTGGCCGCCGACCACCAGGCCCGTGCCGCAGGCGCCTTTCGAGCTGGCCTGGTCGACGCCGTAGTCGAAGCCGGTCAGCGAACCGGTCATCTGCTCGCGGCCGCGGCGCAACTGCTGCTCCATGCGCGGCTTGGCGACGGTGTCGGCGTAGCGCTCGCGCAGGCCGTCGATCTTTCCCGCCGCCTCCGCGAGCTGCGCCGGCGTCAGCTCAGCCTTCACGCGGTCGCGCGTCGCGACGAAGTCCGGATAACCGCGTTCTGCCGCGAGATCCAGCCAGGCGTAAGCCGTCACGGGATCCTTCCTCGTGCCTTCGCCATTCAGATGCATCAGGCCGATGCTGAGCTGGGAAAACTTGTCGGCGTAGTAGGCGCCGATCTCGAAATACTTCAGCGCCCCCTTGAAGTCGCGGTGCGCATAGCGCCGCGCACCGGCGAACTCGCCGAACAGATCGGGGTGGTACCAGGTCGATGCGTTCGCCATCGCGGTCAGCATCTTCTTCACTTCCGGATCATCCAGCGGATCGTCCGCAGCGAACAGCGGAACGACCGTCGCCAGCAGGCACAGGAACCCGATCCAACGTAACCCTGTCGCGCACATGACCGGCTCCACTACCGTGCCTGCTACGGCTGCTTCACCGGCGAGCATGCGCCGGCAACCCGGAACGTGACGATATCGCGCCGCACAGCGGCGACAGCCGCCGGTGGCCGAGGCGGATCATGCCAGCGCATCTGCGGCGAGTCCGCCCGGCCATTCGCACGACCGGGTAAAACGTTGTCAGGCGCCGCGCGCACGACCTACCAGACCTTCACGCGCTGGTCCGGCGCGAGGTAGCGCTGCTGCCCTTCCTTCACCTCGAACGCCGGATACCAGGCATCGATGTTGCGCACCGTCTCGCTGCGGTAGCGACCCGGCGAATGCACGTCGGTCAGCAGCCCGTTGCGGAACGCCTGCTCGCGCGCCTTGCTGCGCCAGGCCTGGGCCCAGCCGAGAAACAGGCGCTGGTCGGGCGTGAAGCCGTCCAGCGTTGCGGCCGGCCGATCCTTCTGCGCCAGTGCGTAGGCGTCGTACGCAGTGGCGAGGCCGGCGACATCGGCAATGTTCTCGCCCAGCGTCAGCTTGCCGTTGACGGCCGCGTCGGGGAACGGCTTGTAGGTATCGAACTGCGCGGCAAGCGCCGCGCCGGCGGCCTCGAAGCGCTTGAAATCCTCCGGCGTCCACCAGTTGGCGAGTCGCCCCGACTCGTCGAACAAGGCGCCGCTGTTGTCGAAGCTGTGGCTGATTTCGTGGCCGATCACCGCGCCCATCGCGCCGTAGTTGACCGCATCGTCGGCGGCGCCGTCGAAGAACGGCGGCTGCAGGATCGCGGCCGGAAAAAGCAGCCGGTTCTCCAGCGGAATGTTCAATGCATTGACGGTCTGCGGATAGAGGAACCATTCCGCGCGATCGACCGGCTGGCCGAGCTTGGCGATATTGCGGCGATACTCGAACAACTCGGCGCGTTCGGCATTGCCGAGTGCATCGTCGCGGCGCACCTCCAGCGCGGAATAGTCGCGCCACTTCGGCGGATAGCCCATGCCGACCTGCAAGCCGGCGAGCTTTGCCTTCGCGCGCTGCCTGGTCTGCGGCGACATCCAGCCGGCCGCGTCGATGCGCTGGCCGAAGGCGGCGATCAGGTTGCGCACCATCGTATCGGCGCGCGCCTTGGTCTGCGGCGAGAAATGACGTTCGACGTAGAGCTTGCCGATCGCCTCACCGAGCGCCTGGTTGGACGCATCGACGCCGCGCTTCCAGCGGTCCTGCTGCTGCGGCGTGCCCGACAACGCGGTGCCATAGAACGCGAAACGCTCGTCCGCGAAAGCCTTGGGCAGATACGTCGACGCATGATCGGCGGCGTGGAATGCGAGATAGTCCTTCCAGGTATTCAACGGCTGCTGCGCGACCAGGGCCGAAATGCCTGCGACGGCCTTTGGCTGCCACACGATGAACGCCGGTTGCGCCTTCAGGCCGGCGGCATCGAAGAACGCGTTCCAATCGAGGCCGGGCGCCTTCTTCGCAAAGTCGGCCTGCGCCCATTCGTTGGCGCCCTTCTCGACATCGTTGGTTTCGACCTGGCTCGCATGCACGCGCGCGATGGCGGTTTCCAGGGCGAGGATGCGCGCGGCTTTGGCCTCGGCATCGGCGATGCCGGCCAGCGTCAGCACCTTCGCCACGTGCGCCTGATACTGCTTGCGCAGCTCGGCCATGCGGCCGCCTTCCAGATAGAAATCGCGATCCGGCATGCCGAGGCCGCCCTGCACCAGGTACGGCGCGTAGGCGGCCGGATCGCGCAGGTTCGGCGACAGCCACAGGCCGAACAGATGATCGGTGTAGTAGTTGGTCGCGTTGAGCAGGTCGACGTCGGCGCGCAGCGTGGCGCCGAACGCGTGCGACAGCGTCGCCTTGTCGCCGATCGCGGCGATCGAATCGAGTTCGGCTTGCAGCGGCGCGGCGCCTTTCGCTTCGATGCCCGCCTCGTCCATGAAGGCCGCGTAGTAGTCGCCGATCTTCTTGCGTTCGCCGCTCGCCGCGGCGTCGGATGCGGCTTCGTCGAGAATCGCTCGCGTATCTTTCTGCGCCTGCTCGTTGATGCTCGTGAAACTGTTGTAGCTCGACCGGTCGGCCGGGATTTCGGTGCGCTGGACCCAGCCGCCGTTGGCGAATTCGAAGAAGTCGTCGCCGGCCGGCGCGGCGCGATTCATGCCGGTCGCATCGAAGCCGAAGCGGCCAAGCGCGGATTTCGCCGCGGGCGCTGCCGCTTCCGCCTTTTTCGGCGCTGGCGCAGGCGCGCTGGCGGCCGGCTGCGGGGCAGGACGATCGCAGCCCGCAAGCACCGCGGCTGTCGACAACGCAAGAACCAGGGCGGCATGGCGATGGTGCATCAGGCAGACCTCCTCGAGTCGAGGCGCCGAGCCTAAGCACAAGCGGCGCGCGCTGCAAAGCGCGAAAGTCACGCCCGGCGCGGCAGCCGCTCAGCCGCTGCCGTTGGCCGGGCACGCGACCAGCGGCAACTGCACGGCAGCGGCGATCTCGCCGTCGCCGACGCGCTGCACGAAGGCGACGACGGCGGCGTGCTCGCGGCGCAGATCGGCTGGAACGTCGATCGTGGCCTGCGCCGAGGCCAGCTTCAGCGGGCCGGCAAGCGCGCGCACGACATGATCGTGATGCAGTTCGGCGCCCTTGTTTTCGCCGCCGCGAACGGCGGAAGACAGCTGGTTCTCGGCCAGCGCGAAGTAGGCGACATAGGCATTCGCGTCGGTGCCGTCGAGCGGCTTCGCATCGAGGCGGACGCGCAGCGGCTGCGCCGAGTCGACATGCAGCGAAAGCGCGACCGTGGAGGCCGCATTCGAGGCGGGCGGCTTGCCCGATCCCCAGCCACGCCACTCGCGGCCATCGAGCGCGACTTCCGGCGTGTACACGAGCGTGCTGTCGGCGTGCGCGGCGAGTGCGCTCTGGCGCTGCGTGAAACGCGGATCGGCAAAACGGTCCGTCCACGCGGACGAATCCCAGTAGTCGACGTGGAACGCGAGCGGCACCAGGCCTGCGCTATCGGGCAGTGCGCTCAACCAATGGTCGGCCGGCGGGCACGAGCTGCAGCCTTCGCTCGTATACAGCTCCACGAGATGCGTGCGCGTGGCCGTGCTGCTGGCCGCGCAGTCGGCGTGCGCGAGTGAATTTCCGGCGAATATCGATGCGAGGCAGAGGGCGGCAAGGCGCATGGCAGGTCTCCCAGGGATGACCATGAGACCTGCGATCGCGTTTGAAGCTTTCGTGGCTCGCGCGAGCGATGTCCATCTGCCGGCGGCGGCGGTGCCGCCAGCCAGGCCGGCAGTTTGCTGTCCTGCAGCCCCACTTTCTCAACCTGCCCTCTTCCCCGGCGGAGCCGCGGGAGAAGCGCAAAAGATCAGGCGCCCACGCGTCGACGCACCGCTTCGATATCGCGTACCGGCCGCACTTCGATGCAGCCCGTGCTCGCCCAGGGGAATTCGCCGGCGATGCGCAGCGCCTCTTCCATGTTCTCGGCCTCGATCAGGTTGAAGCCGCCGAGGATTTCCTTGGTCTCGGCGAACGGGCCGTCGACGATCGACGTGCGGCCGTTGCGCACGCGCATGGTCTTCGCGGTCGCAGCGGCCTCCAGTTGCTGCGAATCGATCAGGTGACCGGCCTTCTGCAGCTCGTCGGCGTGCTCGAAACAGCCGCGCATGGTCGTATCGAATTCGCTTGCCGGAAGCGCTTCCAGCAGCGCGGGATCGTTGTAGATCATCACCAGAAATTTCATCGCGTTCTCCAATGCGGCGCGGTCGGTCGCAGGACTCGCGCGACCCCGGCCTGCGCCGGCGCGCCGAGTCTGCGCCCGGGTGGCTTCAAGATTTTTTCAGGAAACACACCTTCAACACCAGTCCCTTGATCTTGTCCGAGTTGCCTTCGACGTGCTCGCTGTCATCCTCGACCAGGCGGATGTTCCTGATCACGCTGCCGCGTTTCAGCGGTATCGAAGCGCCCTTCACTTTCAGATCCTTGATCACGATGACGGTGTCGCCGTCGGCGAGCGTGTTGCCGTTGCTGTCGCGCACATCCATGGGGAGATTCCTGTCGTCGGGCTCAGTGTTGCGCGTCTTGCGCGGGGGCGTCCTGCGCGGGGGCGCTTTCGTGGAAATACGGCACGACCACGCCCTTCAAGGTCAGCGTGATCGGGTTGCCGCGGCGATCGAGGGCGCGGCCGGCCGCCACTTTCACCCAGCCTTCGCTGATGCAGTATTCCTCGACGTTGGTTTTGTCCTGCCCGTTGAAACGGATGCCGACGCCGCGCGCCAGCAGCGCCTCGTCGTAGTGCGGGCTTTTCGGGTTCACGGAAAGGCGGTCCGGGAAGGTGTCGGTCATGGGATCTGCTTCGGTAGGGGGCGCGAGGCCGGTAAAGGAAAAACGGATCGTAGCGGCGATGCGCCGGCGCGTCTCAGGCGCCGGCTTGCAGCGGCTGCAGCCGCGCATCGAGCGCGACGCGCTGGTCGAACACGAAGCAGCGGCCGTCATAGCCGTAGCCGCCGACCTGCTCGAAATATCCGAGGATGCCGCCGTCCAGCTGCAGCACGTTGTGCATGCCCTCGGCACGCATCCACAGTGCGGCTTTCTCGCAGCGGATGCCACCGGTACAGAAGCTCACGACGGTCGCATCGGCGAGCGCCTCGCGATGCGGCGCAATCGCGTCGGGCAGCTCGGTGAATTTGTCGATCGGCAAGGTCAGCGCAGCGGCGAAGCTGCCGTGATCGACTTCCTGGCGGTTGCGCGTATCCAGCAGCACCAGGCGCTTGCCCTCGTCGTCGCAGCCCTGCGCGATCCAGCGCGCAAGCACCTGCGGTGCGACTGCCGGCGCACGTTCGGCCAGCGGCGTCGCTTCGTCGCGGCGGAAACGGATGATCTCGGCCTTGTGCTTCACCTTCAGGCGCGCGAACGGCGGCGTCGCGCTGTGGCTGAACTTCACGCGGATCGCGGCAAAACGGGCGTCCCCGCGCAGGTCGCCCAGAAACGCGTGAATCGCCGCGTCGGCACCGGCGAGGAACAGATTGATGCCCTCCTCGGCGACCAGCACGGTGCCGCGCAGCTCGCCGGCTTGCGCGCGCGTGCGCAGGTCCCCGGCAAGTGCAGCCGGATCGGCGATGGCGACGAAGTGGTAGGCGGCGATATTGAGCGTCATCGGACTATTGTAAGTGAAGCCTGCGGGGAGCTGGTCAAGCCGCCGCCCGACGCGGGCGACGAACGCTCAGTCGCGCAGCGGCCAGCGTCCCAGGATGCGGTACTCGGTCTGGCCGGCCAGGCTGTCGACGAGCACGAATTCGCGCACGCTCCAGCGCACAGGAGCGACCGCTTCGGCCGGCAGCGACACTTCCGCATAGCGCAAGGTCACATGCGGAGTGAAGTCGCGCCTGACGTAGCGGCCGAGGCCCACCGCGGCCAGGCGCGCGCACAAGGCACGCTGAAAATCCCGCAGCGGCGAGTCGCCGTCGGGTCCGAGCAGGACACAGGGCTTGCTGGCGCCCCCGGCAAAGGAGCCGACGCGATCGAACACCACGTCGAAAACCGTGGCGTCGATCTGCGCCGCCGCACGCGTGGCGCCCGCGACGATATCCGGTGGCACACCGGCATGGTCGCCCAGATGCAGCAGCGTGATATGGAAGCGGTCCGTGCGCAGAGGATCGCCGCGCAGCGCATGACGCGCGCCGGTCTCGCGCGCGACATCGGCGATGCGCGCCTGCGCCGTGCTGTGCGGGAAGATCGCGAAGAACAGGTTGTCGGTCGGCACGTTCGGCGCAAAACCGTCCAGCGCGAACTGCGCTTGCGGCGGCGCGGCGTGACCGCGCCGGCCGCCGGAATCGCGCGTCGTCATGCCGGCATCAGTCCTGCGCCGCCGCTTCCTCGCGGCCCTGCTGGCGGATCAGCGCTTCGCGCCGCGCCTCTTCGATCGACAGTCGTACGGCCTCGACATCGGCGCTGTGCTCGTCGAACACGAAGGTGCCGCTCAACGGCGTGTCGGGCTGCAGGTCGCCCTGTTCGTACAGCGCCCACATTTCTTCGCCGTAGTAGGTGCGCAGCAGTTCCGGTGCGAAACGGCCGAGGCTGTCGCGCAGGTTGTGCACGTCGCGCAGCAGCATCGCGCGCGCGGCATTGTTGCCGCCGGCGCTGACCACCTGCGGAAAGTCGATCAGCACCGGACCGTCTGCCGCGACCAGCACGTTGTATTCGGACAGATCGCCGTGGATCAGGCCAAGGCAGAGCATGCGCACGACATCGCGCACGAGCGCGCTGTGGAATTCGCGTGCGCGCTCCGGCGTCAGTTCGACCTCGCCCAGGCGCGGCGCATTGTCGCCCTCGGCATCGGCGATCATTTCCATCAGCAGCACGCCATGCACGTAGCCGCGCGGCCGCGGCACGCGCAC
>DASWPR010000431.1:0-10767 GCA_036398455.1 Dokdonella sp. | reverse complement strand
ATCGAACGGGAACGCGAGGATCGGCTTCGATGCCAGCTTGATGTCATCGATCCTGAGCGGCTTGCCGAGGTCGCCGTTGATATCCACCAGGCGATCGCCCGGCTGCGGCCGCTTGTCGGCGGCTTCGTCGGCGAAGGTCGGCTCGACATGGCGCAGCAGGCCGAGTCCGGCCATGCCGATCACGGCGATCTTCAGGGCCTGGCGGCGTTGCTCGCAGCTCGGTGCATCGGCATCGGAGCGGGCGGGCGACGTTGCTTGCGAATCTTTCATTCTCACTTCTCCACGGGTATCGAGTCCGACGCGGCACGCAGGTGGCGCACATTCGCTTGCGCCGTGCGGTAGTCGCTGCCGTCGGGGTTCAGCAGGATCGAGCGATCGAGCTTGCGTACGTCGGTCTGTCCGGTCAGCGCGAGGCTGACGTCGAGTTCGCGCCGGATGATCTCGATCGTCTTGGCGACCCCGGCCTCGCCGAGCGCGCCGAGGCCATACAGGAACGCCTTGCCGATCAGGCCGGCGCGCGCACCGAGCGCGAGGGCCTTGAGCAGGCTTTGTCCGCTCAGGATGCCGCCATCGAAAAGCACTTCGAGGCGATCGCCGACCGCATCGACGACGCGCGGCAGCGCAGCCACGGTCGCGATCGCGCCATCGAGCTGGCGGCCGCCGTGGTTCGACACCACGATCGCGTCGACGCCGGCCTTGGCCGCGCACAGCGCGTCTTCGGCATTGAGGATGCCCTTGAGGATCAGCTTGCCGGGCCACAGCTCGCGGATCCATTCGATGTCCGTCCAGGTCAGGGTCGGATCGAACTGGCTGGCGATCCACTGCGCCAGCGTGCTGAGGCCATCGGCGCCGGCGATGCGGCCGTCGAGATTGCCGAACGAACGACTCGGCGCATTCAGTACGCGCCAGGCCCAGGCCGGCTTGCTGAGGATGTCGAACAGGTTCGCCAGCGTCAGCCGCGGCGGCACGGTCATGCCGTTCTTGATCTCGCGGTGGCGCTGGCCCTGGATCTGCAGGTCCACCGTGAGCATCAGCGCACTGCAGTGCGCGTTGCGTGCGCGTTCGATCAGCGAGCGCGTGAACCCGCGGTCGCGCATCACGTAGATCTGGAACCAGAACGGCGTGTGCACCGCCGCTGCGACCTGCTCGATCGAGCAGATCGACATGGTGCTGAGGCAGAACGGAATGCCGGCTGCGGCCGCTGCCCGCGCGGCGAGGATTTCGCCGCTGCCGCGTGTCAGCCCGAGCAGCCCGGTCGGTGCGAGCGCCAGCGGCAATGCCACCGGCTGCCCCACGATCGTGCTCGCCAGCGAGCGATGATCGACATCGATCATCACGAGCTGGCGCAGCCGGATCGCTTCGAGCGCGCTGCGATTTTCGCGCAGCGTCACCTCGTCATAGGAGCCGCGATCGTCGTAGTCGAAGAACGCACGCGGCACGCGCCGCCTGGCCAGTTCGCGCAGGTCCTGCACATTGGTAATCGGCTCGCTCATGCCCGCCGCGTCTTCCGTATCCATTCGTCGGGCAGGGATACTAGAGCTCGCTTTTGGGAATATGTCCGAAGAAATTTCTGCGCATAGGCGAAGGAAATTCCGGCATTTTCGTGCTGCAACGCCGCAGAAACGCGGGGAAATTTCCGACGCCTGCTGCGACAAACGGCGTACAGATGCGCGCGCTTGTCAACGCTGCATCGCGGCAATCGGTACTGCTAGCATCCGCCGGATGCCTTCCACGTCATTGCAAATTCTCAACAGCGTTTTCGGTTACCCCGCGTTCCGCGGCGAACAGCAGGCGATCGTCGAGCACGTTGCGCAAGGCGGCGACGCGCTCGTGCTGATGCCGACCGGCGGCGGCAAGTCGCTGTGCTACCAGATCCCGGCATTGCTGAGGCCCGGCACCGGCATCGTCGTGTCGCCTTTGATCGCGTTGATGCAGGACCAGGTCGATGCGCTGCTCGAATCGGGCGTGCGCGCCGCGTTCCTCAACTCCAGCCAGGACGCGGCGACGCAGCGCGAGGTCGAGCAGCGCCTGCTGCGCGGCGATCTCGATCTGCTCTACGTGGCGCCGGAGCGTCTGCTGACCCCGCGCTTCCTCGACTTGCTCGCACGCGCGCAGGTCGCGTTGTTCGCGATCGACGAAGCGCACTGCGTGTCGCAATGGGGGCACGACTTCCGTCCGGAATACCGCGAACTCGGCGTGCTGCATGCGCGCTTTCCCGAGGTGCCGCGCATCGCGCTGACCGCGACCGCCGACCCGCGCACGCGCGAGGAGATCGTCGAGCGGCTCGCGCTGGAGCACGCACGCCAGTTCGTCGCCAGCTTCGATCGCCCGAACATCCGCTACGTCGTCGCGCCGCGCAACAACGCGCGCCGTCAGCTCGGCGACTTCCTCGAATCGCATCGCGGCGAGGCGGGCATCGTCTATTGCCTGTCGCGCAAGAAGGTGGACGAAACGGCGGCGGCACTCGCCGGCGACGGCGTCGTCGCACTGCCGTATCACGCTGGCATGGAGAACGCTGCGCGCAGTGCGAACCAGCAGCGCTTCCTGCGCGAGGACGGCGTGGTCATGGTCGCGACGATCGCATTCGGCATGGGCATCGACAAGCCCGACGTGCGCTTCGTCGCGCATCTGGATCTGCCGCGCAGTCTCGAAGGCTACTACCAGGAAACCGGCCGCGCCGGCCGCGACGGTCTGCCTGCCGAGGCATGGATGATCTACGGACTGGCCGACGTCGTCACGGTCAGCCAGATGATCGCGCAGTCCGAATCGAACGACGGCCGCAAGCGCGTCGAGCGGCAGAAACTCGAATCCGTGCTCGGCTATGCCGAAGCGCTGCAGTGCCGGCGCCAGCTGCTGCTCGCCGCGTTCGGCGAGACGCTCGGCAAGCCCTGCGGCAACTGCGACAACTGCCTGGCGCCGCCGCGTACCTGGGACGCGACCCTGGCCGCGCAGAAGGCGCTGTCGTGCGCGTATCGCAGCGGCCAGCGCTTCGGCGCCGGCCATCTGATCGAGATCCTGCGCGGCGAGGGCGGCGAACGCGTGCGTTCGCTCGGCCACGATCGCATCAGCACGTTCGGCGTCGGCAAGGAATACGACGAACGCCAATGGCGCTCGGTATTCCGCCAGCTGCTCGCCGGCGGCCTGCTCGAAGCCGATCAGGAAGGCTACGGCACCCTGCGCCTGACCGAAGCGAGCCGCGCGGTGCTGAAAGGCGCACGCACGGTGCATCTGCGCGAGGACGCGCTGCCGGAACGCCGTCGCAAGGGCAAGGCCAGCGTCGCGGCAAGCGGCGGCGCGCTGGCGATTCGTGCCGACGAACGCGAGCGCTGGGATTCCCTGCGGGCGTTGCGCGCGCAGCTCGCGCGCGAGCACGGCGTGCCGGCGTACGTGATCTTCCACGATGCCACCTTGCTGGCGATGCTGCGCGAACGGCCGCAGACACTGTCTGCGCTCGGCGCCATCAGCGGCGTCGGCGAGCGCAAGCTGGAACGCTACGGCGAAGCGTTCCTGCAGGCGCTGGCGAACTAGCGATACGGCCGCGCGCAGACCGCCGCGGCGGCGCGCTGGCCTGAATGCCGGGTGGCTACGCCATCACATAAGGCCAGCGTGCACTTTCCTATGCTGCCCGTGCGATGCCTGGGGAGGACATCGCATCCGAATGGGCACACCCCTGGGAGAACCGTCATGTCCAATCCGTATCGCAGGACTGCATTGCATAGTGCGCTCGTTGCCGGCATCGCCACCCTCGTCTGCAACGCGCACGCCGCACCGACCGCGGCCGAGCTCGGCGCCAGGGTCGTCGAGTTCCAGAACACCGTCGACGAGGCGACCACCGATTTCCAGCGCTACATCGTCTTTCTCGGCGAGCAGCGTGCGGCGGCCGAGCGCTCCGAAATCGAAGCGGTGCTGGACCCGGCATCGCGTCTCGCCAGCGTGCCGCTCGAGCCGGTCCGCCGCCTCGCCACCGGCGGCTGGCTGGTGCAGGCGCGCACGCCGGTGTCGCGCTCGCAGGCGCAGGCCGTGATGCGCGAGCTCGCCCTCGATCCAGCGGTTGCGCATGCGCAGCCCGACTACGTCTATCAGATCGCCTCGAACGACCCCAACGAAATCAGCCAGTGGCACCTGACGGCCGTGACGGATCCGGGCTACGACTGCATGCCGGCGGCGACCTGCAGGCAGGCCGGCGCCAACGTCGAGGCAGCCTGGAGCTACAGCACCGGCAGCGGCATCGTGCTCGCGGTACTCGACACCGGCTACACCGCGCACCCGGACCTCGCGCCGAACCTCGCCACGCCCAACTACACGACCGGAAAAGTCGGCTACGACTTCGTCAGCAATTCACCGGTGACCTACGATCAGAACGATCCCGCGATCGGCGATCCGCTCGGGCGGGATTCCAATTCGCACGATCCGGGCGACTACGTCGGTTCGATCCATTCCTCCTGGCACGGCACCCACGTGATGGGCCTTGCCGCGGCCGTCTACAACAACGGCCTCTACGGTGCCGGCGTCGCGCCGAATGCGAAGATCCTGCCGATCCGCGTTCTCGGCGCAGGGGGCGGATCGGATGCGGATATCTCCGATGCGATCATCTGGGCCGCCGGCGGCCAGGTGGCCGGCGTTCCGTACAACTCCACGCCGGCGCGCGTGATCAACATGAGTCTCGGCGCCGCGCATGCATGCACGTCCACGTCCAACGTGCAGCTCGCGATCAACAATGCACGTGCCAATGGCACCGTCATCGTGGTCGCGGCCGGCAACAGCGCAATCAACGTCAGCGGATTCAGTCCGGCCGGCTGCAGCGGCGTCATCGCGGTGGCGGCGACCGGCTACATCGGGGCGATCGCGGCGCTCAACGGCGGCACGTTCTATTCCAACTACGGCGCGGGCGTCGCGCTCGCGGCACCGGGAGGCGGGTATATCCGGCAAGTGGAAGTCGGCTGGACCAATGTACCGATCTATTCGGATCTCAATACCGGCCTGACGACGCCCGGCGCAGCCTCGTTCGCCGGAGACGAAGGCACCAGCATGGCCGCGCCGCTCGTCTCCGGCCTGGCGGCCGACGTGACCGCGTTGAAGCCCTGGCTGACCGTCGATCAGGTGAAGACCTACATCACCGGTCACACCCATCCGTTCGGTACCGGCGGCATACCGGCCGCTGCGCAGGCGATGGGAACCGGCCTGATGGATGCCGCCGCCACCCTGGTCGCGGTTTCCAGCGCGGTGGCGCCGGCCGCGGCGACGTTCACCGCCACGCCCAACCCGGTGGTGATTCCCGCCGGGGCCACGACCGGTCCCTATACGATCGCCTGGAATGTGCCCGGCTATACCACGGTCGATTCGTACGCCAGCATCAACGGCGGCCCGGTGCAGTTCACCGGAATCGTGCAAAGCAGCGGCAGCGTGCCGGAAGTGGCGACCTATGGGCAGACGATCACCTGGTACCTGTATCCGCACGGACACACGCCGACCAGCGCCCTGGTGAAGTCGGTGGTCGTCAGCAATCATCACTAGCACGATACGGCTGGCACGCCGGTACCCGCGCGCTGATGGCGAATCCGCCATTTCGCCGCGCTCGCCGGATGTGCGAAGGGACAGGCCCCCGGCGTGGCCGGGGGCAGGCGCCAGGCGGCCGCAAGGCCCGTGCGCACGCACGATGCACACGTACGCCAAGCCCGGCCTGGTGGGCATCTACACGCGCGTCTCGCCGCCTCGACACCGTAGCAGCGACGCAAACGGATAAACTCGCCTCCGGCGCGCCTGCGCCGTCAGCCCGCGGTCGCCACCAGCCGATTCATGCGTACGTCGTCTTCTCTCATCACAGCGGTGCGGCACCGCGTTCGCGCCGGGTTGTCTGCTGCCCTCGCTGCCGGTGTACTCGTGGCGTGCAGCACGACGCCGCTGCCGAAACTGCCGAACGAGGTGTCTTCGACCTGGCAGCATGCGGGCGTCGACACCGGCGCGCCGGCGCCGGACCTGCGCAGCTGGTGGAAAGCGTTCAACGATCCTGAACTCGATCGCCTGATCGAGCAGGCGCTGACCGACAACCTGACGATCCGCCAGGCGGCGGCGCGCATCGAAGGCGCCCGCGCACTTGCCGAGCATGCCTACGCCGGCTTCCTGCCGCAGATCGGCGCGCATACCTATGCCGAGCCGACGCCGGACAGCAGCGCCAGTTATTTCCAGATGGGGTTCGATGCGAAATGGGAGCTCGGCCTGTTCGGCCGCGGACGCAGCCAGGCGCGCATCACCGCCGGCGAACTCGGCATCGCCGAGAGCGAGACCCAGGCCGCGCGCGTCAGCGTCGTCGCCGAAGTCGCCAGGACCTATGTCGAACTGCGTGGCGCGCAGCAGCGCCTCGCCTTGCAGGGCCAGGCCCTCGCCGCGGCGCAGGACAAGCTTGCGCTGACCGCGACGCGCCAGCGCCTGCGCATGGCCGCAGCCGGCGACATCGACCGCGCGCGGGTGGAACAGGCCGCGGCCGAGGCCTCGCTGTACGAACCGCGCCTCGCGATCGAACGCTGCCGGCAGCAGCTGGCCGTGCTGCTCGGCCGCAGCCAGCCGGGCGACGATTTCATCGCGGCAGGACCGCAGCCGCAGCTCGGCGATCTCAGCATCGCCAGCGCACCGGCGGACCTGCTGCGCACGCGTCCGGAAATCCGCCGCGCCGAGAACGAAGTATTGAAGGCCGCCGGCGAACTCGGCATCGCCCGCGCCGACCGGCTGCCGCGGCTCGGACTCGGCGGTTCGCTGACCTATGCCGCGCGCGTGATCGGCCACACCAAGCTGTCCGACGCCGACGGCATCGTCACCTTCGGCCCGGTCATCGACATTCCCCTGTTCGACTGGGGCCAGCGTCACGCCGTCGCCGACGCGCGCGAATCCGATCTGGCCGCCTGCGTGCTGGCGTATCGCCAGGCCGTGCTCGAAGGCGTCGCCGAGGCGGAGACGGCGATGGCCGCGCTGGAACAGCAGCGCGAGCGGCGCGACGCGCTCGCACGCGGGCTGGCCCCCTTGCAAAGCGGCATCGAGACGACGGCGACGCTGAAGCGCCTGGGTCTGGCCGATGGCTTCGACCGCCTCGCCGCGGACGGCGCGCTGCTGCAGGCGCGCCTGGACATCGCGCAGGCCGAGCAGGAGCGCAATATCGCTTTCATCGCTTTGTATAAAACGCTGGGCGGCGCGCCGCTGCCGGCACCCGCCGGTGTCGAAGAGCCCGTTGGCGACCAGGCCGGCGATGCGCACACCGGGGAATCGCGCTGATGGTGCCGCTGGCGCGCAAGACGCTGATCTACGAGTGGCGCCGCTTCCTGCCGTCCGCGCTCGCGGTCGCGTTCTCCGGCCTGCTGCTGCTGGTGCAGGCGGCGCTCGTGCTCGGCATCTTCAACAGCGCGGCGGTCTACATCAAGAAATCCGGCGGCGATCTGTGGGTCGGCTATCCGGGCACGCAGAGCATCGAACTCGGCCGGCCGATTCCGCACGAGGCGGAGATCAAGCTGCTGATGGACCCGGAGGTCGCACGCGTCGAGCCGTTCCGCTGGATCGACGGCGACTGGCGCGGTCCGGCCGACAAGGGCGGCGTGTCGGTCTTCATCTCCGGCATCGACACGCGCCCGGACGGCATGATGTTCGCCGACGTGCTCGCGCCGGAGCTGCGCGCGAAACTCGACGAGCCGGACAGCGTCATCGTCGATCGCGCCGATCTCGCCAAGCTCGGTCTCAGCGTCGGCGCGCAGGCCGTGATCAACGGTCAGCGCGTGCGCATCGTCGGCGTCGGCAGCGGCCTGCGCGCGCTCGGCGGCGTCAATATCGTGACGTCGCTGGCAACCGCGCGCCGGCTCGAAACCGACAACGAAGCCGGCGATGTCGCCTACTACCTGGTGAAGCTGCACGATCCCGAACACGCCGACGCGGTGCGCAGGCGCCTGCAGCCCGGCGGCAGCAAGCGCTATGAAATCTGGACGCGGCCGGCCTTCGCGCATCGCGCGGTGACCTACTGGATGTTCGAAACCGGCGCCGGCCTCGGCGTGATCTTCCTCGCCGCCGTGGTCTTCCTGGTGGGCGCGGTGATCACCAGCCAGACCCTGATGGGCGCTGTCGCAGGGTCCATTCGCGAGTACGCCACCTTGCACGCGCTCGGTGTCGGCTTCGCGGCGCTGCGCCGCGTGGTGCTGAAACAGTCCGCCTGGGTCGGTGCGTTCGGCCTGATTGTCGGTGGCGTGGTGACGACGCTGATCGTGTGGCTGGCGAGCCGTCGCGACGTGCCGGTACAGCTCGACCTGCCGACGATCGCGATCTGCGCGGCAGCGGTCATGGGCATTGCGCTGGTGTCCGGCCTGATGGCCGTGCGCGCCCTGCGCCACGCGGACCCGGCCTTGCTGCTGCGATGAGCATCGCCCTTGCCGCCGACAACCTGAGCAAGGCCTTCGTCACCGGCGCGGTGCGTACCGACGTGCTGCGCGGGCTTTCGGTCGAGGTGCAATCGGGCGAACTGACCCTGGTATCCGGCCCTTCCGGCTGCGGCAAGAGCACGCTGCTGGCGATTCTGAGCGGGTTGCTGCGTCCGGACGGCGGCCGTGCGCTCGCGCTCGGCCAGGATCTGGCGCACCTGAAGCCGCGCGAACTCGAACGGTTCCGCCTGCAGCACACCGGTTTCGTGTTCCAGGGCTTCAATCTGTTTCCGGCACTGACGGCGCTGGAACAGGTCGCGCTGCCGCTCGGCTATCTCGGCTTCGACAATGCGAAGGCACGCGAACGCGCGCGCGCGGTGCTCGACGAAGTCGGTCTCGCCAGCCGCATGCAGCTGCGCCCGGCCGAACTTTCCGGCGGCGAGAAGCAGCGCGTCGCGATTGCGCGGGCACTCGCCAAGGAACCGCAACTGCTGTTCGCCGACGAGCCGACCAGTGCGCTCGATGCCGCGAACGGCCAGATCGTCATCGATACCCTGCATCGCATCGCGCGCACGCATGGCGCCACCGTGCTCTGCGTCAGCCACGACCAGCGCCTGATCGCGCACGCCGATCGCGTGCTCGCGATGGAAGACGGCCGCATCCTGTCGGATCGCCGGCCGATGGCGGAAGCGGCCGTGTGAATCGCGCGGGTGCGCGCACCGTCGAGGTCTTCCTGGAAGCCTTGCGGCTCGGGTTGACGTCGTTCGGCGGACCGATCGCGCATCTCGGCTACTTCGAGCGCACCTACGTGCGCCGGCTGGGCTGGCTGAGCGTGGACGAGTACGCAAGCCTGCTCGCGTTGTGCCAGATGCTGCCGGGACCGGCCAGCAGCCAGCTCGGTTTCCTGATCGGACGCCATCGCGCCGGCTGGAGCGGCGCGGCCGCGGCGTGGATCGGCTTTACCCTGCCGTCGGCGGCGTTGATGCTCGCCTTTGCCGTGCTCGCGCCGAACCTGCGCGCGCCGCCCGCCGCTGCCGCGCTGCACGGCCTCGAGCTGGCCGCCGTCGCCGTCGTCGCTCAGGCCGTTGTCAGCATGGCATGGCGACTGTGCCCCGATCCGCCGCGGAGGGCAATTGGCGCGCTGGCGGCCGTCGTCCTGCTGGTCGCCGGCGGCGCGGCGGCGCAGATCGCGGTGCTGCTGGCAGGCGCGCTGGCCGGTGCGGCCTTGTGCAAAGGTGCAAAGTGGGAAATGGCCGCGGCGGCCGATGCGCCCGGTGCGCGCGCCGCGTGGTCGGCATTCGCGCTGTGCGTCGTCCTGCTGCTGGCTTTGCCGCTCGCGGCGGCGATGGCCGGTCCGCACAGCGCCGCCGCATTCATCGATGCGTTCTATCGTGCCGGTGCGCTGGTCTTCGGCGGCGGCCATGTCGTACTGCCGATGCTGCACGACGCGCTGGTGCCGGGCTGGCTGTCCGACGATGCGTTCCTGTCCGGCTACGGCGGCGCGCAGGCGCTGCCGGGGCCGCTGTTCGCGATTGCGTCCTATCTCGGTGCGATGGCGATGCCGGCACACGCCGTGCTCGCCGGCATCGTCGCGCTGTGCGCGTTGTTCCTGCCGGGGTTGCTGCTGGCGCTGGCCGGGCAGCGCCTGCTCGGTCACGCGTCGCGGTCGACGCGTGCCCCGGCGCTGCTGGCCGGCGTCAATGCCGCGGTTGTCGGCATCCTCGCGGCGGCCTGGTATGACCCGGTCTGCACCAGCGCGCTGCACGACATCGGCGACGCCGGCACCGGCTTGCTCGGCCTGTTCCTGCTCGAACGCGGTCGCTGGCCGCCGGTCCTGGTGGTCGCGCTGTGCGTCGCGATCGCGATGTTGCGCGCGGGGATGAGATAATCGCCGGGACGAACTGTTCGTAGGCTGCCGTGCGCGGGCCGGTCGTGCTCCGCCATCGAAAGGAAAATACCGAATGATCGTGCCGCGTCGCCTGTCCATCCCGGGTCTCGTGCTGGCGGTTGCACTCGCCGGCTGCTCGGACGCGACCGAGCAGGGCAAGGGCAAGGCGGCGGTCGCAGCCAGCCCGTACATCGCGATGGCGCGCGGCCAGGTCGATGTCGAAGGCGGCCTGATCCGCATCGTCACGGCGCGCGACGGACGCATCGACGCGGTCAAGGTGGAGGACGGCGACACGGTCAGGCAGGGCGACGTGCTCGCGCTGCTCGATCAACGCCAGGCGCAGGTCGGCGTCGGCATTGCCGAAGCCAACCTCGCCCAGGCCGACGCACAGGTCGGCGTACTGAAGGCGAAACTGGCGCCGACCGAACAGCAATCGCGGCGTCTCGTCGAAGCGGCTGGCGCGGGCGCCGCCACCGGCCAGTCCGCCGA
>DASWPR010000430.1:0-2254 GCA_036398455.1 Dokdonella sp. | reverse complement strand
GATCAGCGCCAGGCGCAGGTCGGCGTCGGTTCCGCCGAGGCGAACCTGGCCCAGGCCGAGGCGCAGGCCGGCGTGCTCAAGGCGAAGCTCGCGCCCACCGAACAACAGTCCAGGCGGCTCGGCGAAGCGGCCGGCGCCGGCGCTGCGACCGGCCAGTCCGCCGACGATGCCGCAGCCGCCCTCGGCGTGCTGAAAGCCGAGATCGCGGCTGCCCAGGCGGCGGTGAAGGTGGCGCGCCAGCATGTCGACGAAGCGCGCCTGGAAGTCGAGGCCCGCTCGATCACGGCGCCGGCCGCCGGCCGCATCGTGCGGCGTTCCGCGCACGTCGGCGACGTGGTCGCGGCGCAGGCCGGCAGCGAGCTGTTCCAGCTGTTGCCCGAGCGCACGCGCATCGTGCGGGCCGAACTGAACGAAGCCTACGTCGATCTGGTCAAGCCGGGCATGCAGGCTGAGGTCGTGCGCGATTCGGACCAGGGCACCCCGGTGATCGCCCGCGTGCTGCGCGTCGGCGACGTATTCGGACCGAGCCGGCTTACCGACGATCCGGTCGAACGCGCCGGCGCGCACGACGTCGAATGCGTGCTGCAGCTCGACGGCGGCGATTTCCGCATCGGCCAGCGCGTGCTGGTGCGGTTCAAGCGCTGAAACACGGGCTTCGATCCGCGAAAGCTGGCCGAAAGACGCTCGCGGATATGCTGCCGGCCGCAAACGCCCCGGGTGGGCGCTCTCGAGGCTATTCCGTGACGCAGTGGACCATCTTGTGCGACTTCGACGGCACCGTTTCGGTCGAGGACATCACCGATTCCGTGCTCGAGCGCTTCGGCCGTCCCGGCTGGCAGGCGATCGAGCAGGCCTGGCGACGCGGCGAGATCGGTTCGCACGATTGCATGGCGCAGCAGGTGGCCCTGCTCGAAGCCAGCCGCGAGGCGATGGACGAGCATCTCGACAACATGTCGATCGACCGCGCCTTCGTGCATTTCGTCGCCGCGGTGCGCGAAGCCGGCATGCCGCTCGCGATCGTCAGCGACGGCCTCGACTACGCCATCCGCCGTATTCTCGGCAAGCACGGACTGGGCGATCTGCCGATCATCGCCAACCGCCTCGAAGCGGTCGGTGAGAATGGCTGGCAACTCGAATTCCCCTACGGCAACCCGCAATGCCGCGTCGCCGCCGGCAACTGCAAGTGCTCCTGCGCGGGCCGCGCGCGCGCCGAACAGCGCCGCGTGCTGCTGATCGGCGACGGCGCTTCGGATTTCTGCGTCGCCGGCGAAGCCGACCTCGTGTTCGCCAAGCATCGCCTGATCGAGCACTGCCGCTCGGCCGGCATTCCGTACGTGCCGATCACCGGTTTCGCCGATGCGATCGACCTGCTGCCGACCCTGCTCGCCGGCGAACTTGCCGCGCACGGCAGCGAAGTTCCGTTCGCCCTGTCCCTGCAGCCGGTCTGATTCCATTCCGGCCTGCGCGCACCGCTCATCCGCAACCCAACCGATTGCCGCGCTGAACGCGGCTGCCATCGTGGAGATTCTCCGTTGAACATCGATATTTCCAAGGCCGCGCTCGCGCCGGGCGACGCCGAACTGCTGGCCGACGAAGCGAAGTACTGCTCGTTCGGCGACACCGTGCACTACTCCGAGCCGCCGAAGATCTTCGCGCGCTGCGAAGGCAGCTATCTGTACGACGGCAACGGCACGCCGTTCATCGATCTGCAGATGTGGTACTCGGCGGTCAACTTCGGCTATTCGAACGCGCGCCTCAACAACGTGCTGAAGCAGCAGATCGACACGCTGCCGCAGGTCGCCAGCCAATATCTGCATCCGACCAAGATCGAGCTGGCCAAGGTCGTCGCGCAGGACGCCGAGAAGAAGTGGGGCAACAAGGGCCGCGTGCATTTCAACGTCGGCGGTTCCTCGTCGGTCGAAGACTCGATGAAGATCGTGCGCAACGCCTCCAACGGCAAGAGCCTCGTATTCGCCTTCGAGGGCGGCTATCACGGCCGTACGCTCGGGGCCTCGGCGATCACGTCGAGCTATCGCTATCGCCGCCGCTACGGTCACTTCGATCGCGCGCAATTCATCGAATTCCCGTACCACTTCCGCGGCCCCAAGGGCATGTCGAAGGAGGAGTACGGCGAGCATTGCGTGGCCAAGTTCGAGCGCCTTTTCGAGACCGAATACAACGGCGTGTGGGACGCGAAAGCCGGCCAGTGCGAATACGCCGCGTTCTACGTCGAGCCGATCCAGGGCACCGGCGG
>DASWPR010000429.1:0-3028 GCA_036398455.1 Dokdonella sp. | reverse complement strand
CGGCCTCGTCGCCGGCAAGAGCGGCGAGCTGTTCCTGCAGCAGGCCGCGCAGGTTCCGCACGAGGACGAACCGGTCACGGTGCAGAAGTTCGACCTCGACAAACGCAAGACCGACAAGCTGCTCGACGGCGTGAATCACTTCGTCGTGTCGTTTGACGGCAGCAAGATGCTGTTCGCGCGCAAGGACGACTGGCACATCGTCAAGACCGAGGCCGCGCCGAAGGACGGCGGCGAGGGCAAGATCGCGACCGAGGCGATGAAGGTGCAGGTCGACCCGCGCCAGGAATGGGCACAGATGTATCGCGAGGTCTGGCGCATCCAGCGCGATTTCTTCTACGACCCGCATTTCCACGGCCTCGATCTCGCCGCCGCGACGACGTATTTCGAGCCGTATCTCGCCGGCATCGGCAGCCGCGGCGATCTCGACGTGCTGTTCCGGCGCATGCTCGCCTATCTCTCGGTCGGCCACATGTTCGTCCGCCCGCCGCACGACGACGACGCGCCGACGGCCGAGATCGGGCTGCTCGGCGCTGACTACGCGGTCGAGCACGATCGCTACCGCTTCGCGCACATCTACGACGGCGAGAACTGGAATCCCGACCTGCATGCGCCGCTGACCCAGCCGGGCGTCGAGGTGAAGACCGGCGACTATCTGCTCGCCGTCAACGGCCGCGAGCTGCACGCGCGCGACGATGTCTACGCGCTGTTCGAGGAAACCGTCGGCAGGCAGACCGTGCTGCGTGTCGCCGGCGATTCAGCCGGTACCGGCGCGCGCAACGTCACGGTGGTGCCGGTCAAGGAGGAGCACGGCCTGCGCCATCTCGCCTGGCTCGAAGCGAACCGGCGCAAGGTCGACGAACTCAGCGGCGGCAAGCTCGCCTACGTGCATCTGCCCGATACGCAGAACGGCGGCTTCACCAGCTTCAACCGCTATTTCTTCGCGCAGACCGACAAGCAGGGCGCACTGATCGACGAGCGCTACAACCATGGCGGCCAGCTCGCCGACTACATCGTCGACTACCTGCGCCGCCCGCCGATGACGCGCATCACCGCGCGCGAAGGCGAAACCTACACCGAGCCGACGCAGGCGATCTTCGGGCCGAAGGCGATGCTGATCAATCAATTTTCCGGCTCCGGCGGCGATGCATTGCCGTGGTACTTCAAGCGCATGGCGATCGGTCCGCTGATCGGCAAGCGCACCTGGGGCGGCCTGGTCGGCATCGGTGGCTACCCGCCGCTGCTCGACGGCGGCAGCGTGACGGCGCCGCGCTGGGCGCTGTCCGGGCTGAAGGGCGAATGGGAGGTCGAGAATCGCGGCATCGCACCGGATATCGAGGTGGACGACGATCCGCAACTGGCGCGTGCGGGTCACGACGCGCAGCTCGAACGCGCAGTCGCTTACCTGATGAAGGAACTCGCCGACCACCCCGCGCCGGCCTATCCGACGCCGCCGTACCCGGATTTCAAACCGGTCCTGCCGGCGCCGGCGAAACCCTGATCGAGTCGACGCGCAGAACATCTTCGACGCCCTCGTCGTCGCGTCCATCGTCGTCCCGGCGAACGAACGCCGGGACCGGCTGCCTGACGAGGGCCCCTCAATACGTATCCAAATCCCTCAGCCACTCACTCCAGCACGCGCTTGCCATACACGAAATGCTCGCGCCACCAGGCACCGTCGATGCTGTCCAGGCGCACGGTGCCGCCGCTGTTGGGCGCGTGCACGAAGCGCCGCTCGCCGACGAAGATGCCGACGTGGCTGACCTTGCGGCCTTCCGCGAAAAAGACGAGGTCGCCGGACTGCAGCGAATCGACGGCGAGCTTGCGCTTTCCGAGGTCGCTCATCTCGTTCGACGTGCGCGGCAGGCCGACGCCGGCCGCATCGCGAAACACGTAGCCGACCAGGCCGCTGCAATCGAAGCCGCCTTGCGGCGTGTTGCCGCCGTAGCGATAGGGCGTACCGACCAGGGCGATCGCGCGGAACAGCACCGCATTGGCGGCATCCGCGCGCGGCGTGCCGGCGATCAGCGGCGGTTCCTTGCGGTGGGGGAGGCTGCCGCACGAGGCCAGCAGCAGGCCGAACAGGCCGGCAAGAACGGAACGATGCAGATTCGTCACCCGGCTACGCTCGCCGAGTTGGGGTTCTACTGTCAATGCGTGACAGCGGATGCGCGCCGGACAAGGCCGCGTGCGAATTATTCAGGCCGCGCTACCGCAAAGTGTCAGTTTCGGACGCGCCGGGCGCTCGACCACCGCTTCGGCCAGGGGCGCGACGAGCAGGGAGTGCAGGTCCTCGACGGTCTGTTCGAAGCGTGCCAGGCGTTCGTTGGCCGCGTCGGAGACGGTGGCAGGCACCGAGCCCTGGTCGATCAGGCCGCGCACCAGCGCGCGCTGCGGTTCGCCGAAATCCGGGTCCTGCAGCGCCTCGTCGAGCGCGCATACCAGCGCCGCGAGCCATCCGGAATTCGGGGCGCGCAGGGCAAGCAGCAGTTCGTTCGTCGATACCTTCATGGTGCGGATCCGATCGTGGTGGACTCGTATCCAAGCACTGCAGGTTTGATGCCAGCCGTACTTAGCCGTATGAACGCCGCGGCTCGTACACGTGAAACAGTACACATCTGGACAAGTTGCACCGGCACCGCCCACGCTGTCCGCAGCGGCGGCTCGCGGCAGAAGCGGCTCGTCCGGAAGGCCGCTGCGCGAGCAATCGCTCGTAAGCAGCGGTCCTTCGGAGCATGCGATCTGCCCGCCTGTGCCGCGATGTCGAATCCCGCGGTCGATCCCGCGCTCGCCTTCGACGCGCCCGCCCGCAGGCACATTCGCCAGACGCATCGGCCGGGCGCACGCCGCTTACAATGCGCCGATGACAGCAGCGAAGTCGGATGTTCTGATTCTGGGCGGCGGCGTGATCGGTCTTGCCTGCGCGCATTACCTGCTCGAGGCCGGCCGCAGCGTGACCGTGCTCGAGCAGTCGACGGTGGGCAGCGGCAGTTCGCACGGCAACTGCGGCACGCTGACGCCGAGCCACGCC
>DASWPR010000428.1:0-5253 GCA_036398455.1 Dokdonella sp. | reverse complement strand
CCTGCGCCTGTTCCGCGTGCTGCTGCGACGCGTGCGCGAGATGAAGAGCGAAGACAGCGACATCGCGCTGCGCCATGTTTTCCAGGCGCGTTATCCGGATCGTGCCGGCGACGTGGCCGAGTGCCGCAGGGTCACCACGCGTGCACGCGACCTGCTGCGCCGGCACATCCCGGCGGACATGCTGGTGAAGATGCTGCTGAAGCCGCTCGCCCTGCCGGCGCGACTGCTGGAACGGCTGGAACGTCCGCTGGCGAAGGTCACCGAGATGCTGCTGCTCAGTTGACGCTGCGGCGCGCGCGAGCAATCGCGCCGCGCTTTGCGCAACGCCGCCGCGAACGATCGCGCGTGCGGCTCCGCCGCGCCGATAAAGCGGCCGTTTTCGCCCGCAGGCCGCCACAAGTGCGCGGTTATACTTCCCGCGTCATCTACCGGGGAAGTTCACAATGGATCTGCGTTCGCCCGTGTCCCGCCTGCGACACGCCGGTGTCGTTGCGCTCGTGGTTCTCTCGCTCGTCCTGTCCGCCTGCAACCGCCAGCGCGAAGGCGTGCCGGATGTGCAAGGCAAGAAACCCGTCGCTGCCGAACCGGCCACGAAGTCCGAGCCGGTTCAAGGATTCGCCCTGGCATCGGTCCATCCCGAGCAGTACCAGGGCCAGCTCGCGATCACGATGGAGTTTTCGCAGGCGGTCGTCGGCACGCAGGCGTTCGATACGCTGATCGCAGTGACCGATCCGAAGGGCGCCGCCGTCGAGGGCAGCTGGGCGCTCGACGAGGATGGGAAGACGCTGCGCTTTCCCTACGTGCAGGGCGACAAGAACTACACCGTGCGCATCAAGGGTGAACTGGCTGCCGCCGACGGCAAGACGCTCGGCAGCGAGACGACCAAGGAAATCTATACCGGCCCGATGGAGCCGGCCGCCGGCTTCGCCTCGCAGGGCAGCGTGCTGCCGGCACGCGAGACGCGCGGCCTGCCGGTCGTTTCGGTCAACGTGAAGGAAGTCGACGTCGAATTCCTGCGCGTGCGCGACAAGGAAGTCTCGAACTTCTTCGCGGCGTACCAGAAGAACGGCAAGCGCGGCTCCTACGAACTCGAAGCGCGCTACGGCTGGTACGGCCGCAAGGGGCGTCCGGTCGCCGACATCGCCGATTCGGTCTACGCGAACCGCTTCGCGCTGACCGGCAAGGACAACGAGCGCACGCTCAACTACCTGCCGATCCAGAACATCGCCGAACTCGCGCAGCCGGGATTGTATTTCGCCGTGATGAAGCGCGCGGGCAGCTTCACCGACGAACACGAGACCAGCTTCTTCTTCGTCAGCGATACCGGCCTGCACACGCGCGCCTACAAGGATGCGCTCTTCGTGCATGCGGCCTCGCTGAAATCGGGCGAGCCGCTCGTCGGCGTCGACCTGTCGATCCTCGACGTCAAGGGCGAAACCGTCGTCGCCGGCAAGACCGACGCGGACGGCAACGCGCAGCTCGCCTATGAGCTGAAGGCCGATCAGGTACTCATCGCACGTTCGGGCAAGGACGTCTCGCTGCTGCCGTTCAACCAGCCGGCGCTGGATCTGTCCGACTTCGCGGTCGCCGGGCGCAAGCAGGCCTGGTTCGACGTGTTCGGCTGGTCCGATCGCGACCTCTACCCGCCCGGCGAGACGATCCGCCTGTCGGCGCTGCTGCGCGACTACGACGGCAACGCGATCAAGCCGCAGCCTTTGTTCCTCACCTTGAAACAGCCGGACGGCCGTCCATACGCAGAGGCCAGGCTCGACCCGCAGGAACTCAACTATTTCGAATGGGCGCGCACGATTCCGGCCGATGCGCCGACCGGTCGCTGGCAAGTCGAATTCCGCACCGATCCGAAATCGAAGGACGCCACGCAGGGCCTGACGTTCCGCATCGAGGAGTTCCTGCCGGAACGCCTCAAGCTGGACCTGTCGACCCGGCAGAGCGTGCTCGCGCCGGGCGAGCCGTTCAAACTCGATGTCGAAGGCGATTATCTGTATGGCGCGCCGGCCAGCGGCAACCGCTTCACCGCACGCCTGACGCTGGCGGCGGATCAGCATCCGGTGGATGCGCACAAGGACTTCTATTTCGGCGACCCGACGATCGATCTGCCGCGCGAGGCCAAGGGTGTCGTCGACGCAGCACTCGACGAACACGGCAAGCTCACGCAGGACATCGAACTGGCCGACGCCGCCAAGCCGACGGCGCCGATCGCGGCGATTCTTTCCGGCAGCGTCTACGAATCGGGCGGCCGCACCGTTACGCGCAGCCTGAAGCGAACGGTATGGCCGGCCGATGCGCTGGTCGGCATCCGCCCCTTGTTCGATCTCAAGGATGGTTCGGATGCACGCGCGCGCGTCGGCTTCGAAGTGATCCGCAGCAATCCGCAGGGCGACCTCCTCGCGGGCGCGAAGCTCAAGCTGACCCTGGTGCGCGAATACCGCGACTACCGCTGGACGTTCGACAACCAGAGCGGCTGGCATTTCGACTACAACGATCGCTACGAGAACACCGAATCGCGCGAGCTCGATGTCGAAGCGGGCAAACCGCTGAAATTCGACGTTGCGGTCGAATGGGGCAACTACCGCATCGAGATCCTCGATCCAGCGACCGGCTTGACGACGCGCCTGCCGTTCTTCGCCGGCTGGAGCTGGAACGACGACAACCGCGGCAAGGAAGCACGCCCGGAGAAGATCAAACTCGCGCTGGACAAGCCGAGCTATCGCGCCGGCGATACCTTGAAGGTCACCGTGACGCCGCCGCAGACCGGCCCGGGCCTGCTCATCGTCGAATCGGATCATCTGCTGTACACGCGCAACATCGACGCCAAACCCGGCGCGACCTATGAAATCCCGGTGACCCGGGATTGGGAGCGCCACGACGTCTACGTCACCGCGCTGGTGTTCCGCGGCGGTTCGGCGGTCGAGAAGATCACGCCCGCGCGCGCCGTCGGCGAGGCCTTCGTGCCGATCGACCGCGCCGAGCGCAAGATCGAGGTGCGGATCGAGGCACCCGGGCAGATGAAACCGGAAACCGACCTGCCGGTCAGCGTGAAGGCGCCCGCCCTCGCCGGCAAGAAGGCCTACGTGACCGTCTCCGCGGTGGACGTCGGCATCCTCAACATCACCCGCTTCGTCCGGCCCGATGCGAACGCCTGGTTCTTCGCACAGCGCGCGCTCGGCATCGACGCGTACGACCTCTACGGCCGCGTCATCGAGAGCTTCGACGGCTATACGGCTAAACTGCGCTACGGCGGCGACATGGCGCTCGCCGCGCTGCCGCAGGCGCGCCGGCCGACAGCGAAGGTCCTCACCGTCGACCTGTTCTCCGGCGTCGTCGCGCTGGATGCCAGGGGCGAAGCCAAGGTCGCCCTGAAGATGCCGGACTTCAACGGCACGGTGCGCGTGACGGCGCTGGTCTTCGGCGAGAACCAGTACGGCGGCAGCGACGCCGAAACGATCGTGCGCGCAGCGCTGGTCGCGGAGATCTCCACACCGCGCGTGCTCGCGCCCGGCGACAAGAGCGCGATCACGCTGGATCTGCAGAACTTCTCCGGCAGCGAACGCGAATTCGCCGTCAAGGTCAGCACCGACAAGCCGCTCGCCGTCGAGCAGGGCGAGCGCAAGGTCAAGCTCGCCGACAACGCGAAGACCACGCTGAACTTCCCGTTGAGCGCACTCGACGGCTACGGCGTCGGCAAGATCAATGTCAGCGCCTCCAGCGGCGAGATCAAGATCGATCGCCACTTCGAGCTGGCCGTGCGCGCCGCCTGGCCGAGCGTATTGCGCTCGACGCCGCGCGCGCTCGACAAGCTCGATCCGATCACGCTTGGCGCCGATTCGATGGAAGGCCTGCTGGCCGACTCGGTCAGCGCGCGCCTGACCGTATCGAGCCTGCCGCCGCTGCCGTTCGCGACCGCGCTGAAGGATCTCCTGAAATATCCGTACGGCTGCATCGAACAGACCACCAGCAAGGGTTTCGCTGCGCTGCTGCTCGATGAAAAGACCGCAGCCAACCTGCATGTGCAGGGGCTCGATGCCGCCGCGCGCAAGGATCGCGTCGACGGCGCGATCGGCCGCATCGCCTCGATGCAGATTCCGTCCGGACATTTCTCGATGTGGGGCGGCGACAGCTACGTCAGCGAAATCATCACGCCGTACGTGGTCGAGTTTCTCGAAGACGCGCGCGACGACGGCTTCGCCGTACCCGACGATATGCTGCAGAAATCGCTGAAACGGCTCAACGATGACCTGCTCTCGGGCGGTCATCCCTATTACAACTACGAACACAGCGATCATCTGCGCTTTGCCGACGAAGCCTATTCCGGCTACGTGCTCGCCCGCGTCAATCGCGCGCCACTCGGCACGCTGCGGGCGCTGTACGACAACGAGCGCGCCAAGTCGATCACCGCCCTGCCCCTGGTCCAGCTCGGCGTCGCGCTGAAGCTGATGGGCGACCAGCCGCGCGCCGAAAAGGCGGTCGAGGAAGCCTTCGCGAAGAAGGTCGATCGCCCCTGGTATCTCGGCGACTACGGCTCCGAACTGCGCGATACGGCGCTGATGATCGCGCTGGTGCATCGCTATGGCTTGTCCAAGCCGGAGTACGACGGCCGCGTGTTCGACCTCGCGCGCGCGACGACCCATCGCGAACACCAGAGCGACGCCGAGCAGCGCAAATACGGCTGGCGCTGGTCGTATCTGAGCACGCAGGAGCAGATCGCGATCGCGCGCCTGGGCAAGACCCTGATCAGCGACGGCGACAAGGTCGTCTCCGGCACGCTCGGCATCGGCAGCGCATCGAGTGCGATCAGCCCGGATCGGCTGTGGAGCCGCGAGTTCGACGCCGGCGAACTCGGCGCCGGCGTTCGCTTCACGCCACAGGGCGACCTGCCGCTCTACGTCAGCACCGATATCGCCGGCGTGCCGAAAGCGGCACCGGCGCCGGACGATCACTACGTCGCGATCCAGCGCCGCTTCTACACCCTGGACGGCAAGCCGTGGGAACCGGCCGCGCTGAAGGAAGGCGACAGCCTGATCGTCGGCATCAAGCTCGACGCACGCGAGGCGATGCCGGATGCGTTGCTGGTCGATCTGTTGCCCGGCGGTCTCGAAATCGAGAACTTCAACCTCACCGATGCCAAGCAGTGGGCCGACATCGTCGTCGACGGCATCACCATCACCGATCGCGCCCAGGCGGCCGACGTACGCCACGAGGAGTTCCGTAAATGGCTATAGCTCTTTATTGAAT
>DASWPR010000427.1:0-4463 GCA_036398455.1 Dokdonella sp. | reverse complement strand
TCGCGTTCTGCTCGTGGTCGGCGTGCAGGATGAACAGCAGGTAGAGCGCCTTCGCGGCGACCGGGCTCAGCTGCAGCGGCTCGCTCGGCACCTCGAACATCATGTGCAGGAAGCGCGTCACGTATTCGAGATTGTTGCGCGGATAGCGGATCGGCCAGCCGATCGAATAGCGATAGGCCGCCGCGGCAATCGTCGGTACCTTCGCGATCAGGCGGATCGCGGCGAGGCGGCGCTGCTCGGGATCGTTCATGTCGAGCGTGTCGTGGTAGAACGCCGACAGGGAAGCAATCGAGGCGCACAGCATCGCCATCGGATGCGCGTCGTAGTGGAAGCCGTGCAGGAAGTTCTTCAGCGCCTCATGCATCATCGTGTGATGCGTGACTTCGTCCTCGAACGCCGAGAACTTGGTCTTGTCCGGCAGTTCGCCATTGATCAGCAGATAGGCGACTTCGAGAAAGCTCGACTGCTTGGCGAGCTGCTCGATCGGGTAGCCGCGATACAGCAGCACGCCGGCGTCGCCGTCGATGAAAGTGACGGCGCTGCGTGTCGCCGCGGTCGCCATGAAGCCCGGATCGAAGGTGAAGTACCCGGTTTCCTTGTTGAGCTTGCCGATGTCGATCGCCGGATCGCCGAGCGTTCCGGTCACGATCGGAAGGCTCGTGCTCTTGTTCGTGGCGGGATCGGTGAGCTGGACGGTTTTGTCGGACACGACGGACTCCTGGCTGCGTGCCGCCGCTACGCGCGCACGGCGGCGGAGCGGCAGCGGGATGCGATGAGTGGCCGCAATGCTACGTCGCGGTCAACGCATAATTATTGCATGGCAGCATGTGCGTGCGTCGAGCAGTCGAATCAAGCCGAGGGCGGTGCGGCGAGCGCATCCATGAAAAGATCTTCATGCATGGGCCGGCGTCCGAAAACGCAAAACGCCGGCTGCTGGCCGGCGTTGCGGAAATCCCTTTCGACGTCCCGCGTCAGGCGCGGGCCGCGATGCAAATCTTACTTGGCGTAGCGACGGCGGAACTTGTCGACGCGGCCGGCCGTATCGACGATCTTCTGCTTGCCCGTGAAGAACGGGTGCGAGTGGCTCGAGATTTCCACCTTGATCAGCGGATATTCCTCGCCGTCTTCCCACTTGATCTTGTCCTTGCTGGTCATCGTGGACTGGGTCAGGAAGGAAAAGTCGCTGGAGATGTCCTGGAACACGACCGGCTGGTACTTCGGATGGATGTCGGCTTTCATGAGTCTTCTCAGCGGCTTGGCGATGAATGCAAGAGCGGCACTATAGCCGGCGACGGGCTGGTCGTGCAAGTCCTGGCCGCCGGGCCGGGCTAGGCCGAACCCAGCGCCCGCGCCACGATCGCCTGGAAGCGCGCCTGATCGATCCCGAGCACGATGCGTGCGTTCGCACGCCGGCCGAGACGGTCTTCCCAGTCGACCACCGTGGCGCCGCGGGTCAGGCTGCCGCTGAGTTCGATGCCGACATGGTGCGATTCTGCTCGGCGCACGATCTCCGGCGCCACGGCCACCGCCATCGCGAGGGCGTCCGCCACGATCATGCCGCGGCGGCCATGCGCCTCGCTGAAGCGGCGCGCCTTGCGCGAGATCGCCGCGTAGAACTGCGCCGCGGCATCGCCGGCAGCGACCGTGCGATCGAACCATGCGAAGTCCATCGCATGCCGCACGCAGGCTTCCCAGTCGATCAGCTCCAACTGCGGCCACGCGGAGAACACGATGTGCGCCGCCTCGGGATCGAAACCGATATTGAACTCCGCCGGCACCAGGTGCGTATTGCCGCGTCCGGTCACCGCGCCGCCCATGACCACCAGGCGGGCGATACGCGAAGGCAGTTCGGGATCGAGCCTCAACGCCAGCGCCAGATTCGTCAGCGGCGCCAGCGCGACCAAGGTCAGCTGGCCCGCGTATTCGCGCGACAGGCGCAGGATCGCCGCAACCGCGTGCTCGTCGGCCGCCCGGCCTTCGGAAGCTCGATAGCCGGTGTCGCCGAAACCGTCCGCGCCATGGACGAAGCCCGCATCCGCAGCCGGCAGCACCAGCGGCGATGCGCAGCCGGCGAACACGGGCGTATCGACGCCGATCACCTCGGTCAGCTTCAAGGCATTGGCGACGGTGTGCGCAAGGCCGACATTGCCGGCCGCAATGGTCAGTCCGATCACCGACGCGGATCGATGCGCGATGAGGATGGCGAGGGCGTCGTCCACGCCGGGATCGGTATCGATCAGCAGGTGCATCGGCAATCCTCGAAGGGCTCGTTCATCCGCCGCATGGCAATGATCTTGCGTCACGACGACGCCGTGACGCATCGGAAGCCGGAGACATCGCCGCGCATCCGAAGGTCTGCCGCCTTCCGCATCTCACGTCTCCATCTCGATGCCGTAACGGGCAAGACGATGCTTCGCGTCGAGCTCGCCTTGACGGAGCTGGACGCGGCTCGAACGATTCACGAAGCCGAGGCGCTCGGCAATTTTCTGCCGGCTCCAGCGAAAGCTCGCGCGCGTGACGCCGTGGTAGTGGTAGACGGTTGCCCACATTTCACCAGGAAGCGCGACGAAGCCGTAGCCGAGCCCGAGCAGTACCGAGTGCATGCGCGCCCCGGTATCGTACTCGTGGAAAACCGGCCGCTTCGCTTCGGCGAGACGACGCGCCTGCCAGCGGTTGACGATGGGCAGAAAGAAGCGCAACCCCAGCCAGCGCGACAGCCTGGGCCAATGCGGAAACTCGGTGAAGCGGCGCATCTGCACGAAACTCGCGCCGCCGGCCAGCGCCGCCTGCACGGCGCGGGTACGCAGCAGCGTCAGCGGAATCCACATGCGTTCGGCGTAGAAGCCGACGCCCTCGGCGACGCCGTGCTTCGCGCCCATCCATTCCGCCGCATGGATGAAGCCGGCGCCGTAGGATGCGGGAGCGGCATCCAGTGCTTCGATCATCCGGCGCACGGTGAGCGGGTCTTCAATCTCCACATCGGAATCGACCAGCAGCAGCGTTTCGGCCGTCGAATTCCGGAACAGCGCATCCAGCGTGAGCCCGTGCGTGCGCAAGGGCCAGTCGAGCCAGTAGAAATCGATTCCATGGTGCTCGCTCAGGCGGGCGAGATGGTCACGGCTTCCATCGCGGGATTCGCAATCGATCACCAGCAGCGGCAAGCCGGTCCTGTGTGCCGAAGCCAGGGCCAGCGAGGTGAACCAGCGGGTCCCGCAGTTGATGATCACCGCCAGGGCCGGCAAGGGCGGCAGTTCGTCCAACGCTTGGATCATCTGGATGCTCATGGCGATGCGTGCCGGTGCAAATGTGCACGCGCCAGCGCGGCAGATGCTGCAGCCGTCATACGTCCGCGTACCGCGCGAACGAACCTATCCAGCGCGCGATGAGCCGCTCGGCGAGCTGCGGATGGTCCTGCAGCATGCGTTCGCCGACGCGCTGCACCGCGGGCAGCAAGGCCGCATCCCGCGCAAGATCGGCGACGCGAAACGCAAGCTGCCCGGTCTGCCGTGTGCCGAGCATTTCGCCGGGTCCACGCAGTTCCAGATCCTTCTCGGCGATGCGGAAACCATCGCCGGTTTCGCGCATGACTTCCAGACGCGCGCGCGCCATCTGCGACAGCGGATTCTGGTACATCAGCACGCAGCTCGACGCGGTGCTGCCGCGGCCGACGCGACCGCGCAGCTGATGCAGCTGCGCGAGGCCGAGCCGCTCCGCATTCTCGATGATCATCAGGCTCGCGTTCGGCACATCGACGCCCACTTCGATGACCGTCGTCGCCACCAGGACGCGCGTCTCGCCCGTCTTGAAGGCATCCATCGCCGCCTGTTTCTCCTTCGGCTTCAACCGCCCATGGACCAGCCCGATGCGCAGTTGCGGCAGCGCCGCCGCCAGCTCCGCGTAGGCGACTTCGGCAGCCTGCGCTTCGAGCTGCTCGGATTCCTCGATCAGCGTGCAGACCCAATACGCCTGGCGGCCTTCGGCGCACGCCGCGCGGATTCGCTCGATGACCTCGCCGCGGCGCGCATTCGAAATCGCCACGGTCTGGATCGGCGTGCGCCCCGGCGGCAGCTCGTCGATCACCGACACATCGAGATCGGCGTAGGCCGTCATCGCCAAAGTTCGCGGGATCGGCGTCGCGGTCAGCACGAGCTGGTGGGGCACCGATTCGCCGCTGCGTCCCTTGTCGCGCAGGGCCAGCCGCTGATGCACGCCGAACCGATGCTGCTCGTCGATGATCGCGAGCGCGAGCCGCTGGAACACCACGCCCTCCTGCATCAACGCATGCGTGCCGATCACGATCGGCGCGCCGCCCGCGACCGCCTGGCGCGCCGCCTCGCGTGCCCTGCCCTGCACCTTGCCCGACAACCATACCGGCTCGATGCCGAGCGGCTGCAACCACGATTGGAAATTCTTCCAGTGCTGCTCGGCGAGCAGTTCGGTCGGCGCGACCAGGGCCGCCTGGC
>DASWPR010000426.1:0-20874 GCA_036398455.1 Dokdonella sp. | reverse complement strand
CGAGCGCATTCCCGAGCGCATCGTTCACGCGCGCGGTACCGGCGCCCACGGCTTTTTCGAACTCTACGAGTCCCTGGCCGACATCACCAAGGCCGACCTGTTCCAGCGCGCCGGCGAGAATACGCCGGTTTTCGCGCGGTTTTCGACCGTCGCCGGCGGAGCGGGGTCGGTCGACACGCCGCGCGACGTGCGCGGCTTCGCCGTGAAGTTCTATACGAACGAAGGCAACTGGGACCTCGTAGGCAACAATATCCCGGTGTTCTTCATACAGGATGCGATCAAGTTTCCGGATTTGATCCACTCGGTGAAGATGGAACCCGATCGCGGCTTTCCGCAAGCCGGAAGTGCACACGACACGTTCTGGGACTTCATCTCGCTGACGCCCGAAGCGATGCACATGGTGATGTGGGCGATGTCGGACCGTGCGATTCCGCGGTCGCTGCGCATGATCGAAGGCTTCGGCATCCATAGCTTCCGGCTGCTGGACGAGCGCGGCGCCTCCACCTTCGTGAAGTTTCACTGGCGCCCGAAACTGGGACTCCAATCGACGGTCTGGGACGAGGCGGTGAAGCTCGCCGGCGCCGACCCCGATTTCCATCGCCGCGATCTGTTCGAAGCCATCCAGCGCGGCGACTACCCGGAATGGGAATTCGCGGTGCAGCTGTTCACCGAAGAAGAAGCGGCGAAATTCCCATTCGACCACCTCGATCCGACCAAGCTCATCCCCGAAGAAACCGTGCCGCTGACCGTGATCGGCCGCATGGTGCTCGATCGCTGGCCGGACAACTTCTTCGCCGAAACCGAGCAGGTGGCCTATTGCCCGGCGAACATCGTTCCGGGAATCGATTTCAGCGACGATCCGCTGCTGCAGGGACGCCTGTTCTCCTATCTCGATACCCAGCTGTCACGCCTGGGCGGACCGAATTTCCACCAGATCCCAATCAACGCACCGAAGTGTCCCTTCGCAAACCAGCAGCGCGACGGCCACATGCAGATGACGCAGCCGAAGGGTCGCGTGAGCTACGAACCCAGTTCGCTGCAAGCCGACTCGCCGCGCGAAACCCCTGCAGGGTTTCGTTCACATGCAACGCCACCGGGCGATGGCGCCAAAGGCCGCGTGCGCGCGGAGAGTTTCGCCGACCACTACACGCAGGCGCGGCTGTTTTTCCGCAGCCAAAGCGCACCCGAGCAGGCGCATATTGCGCTCGCCCTGGTGTTCGAGCTGTCGAAGGTGGAGACGCCGCATGTGCGCGCGGCCATCGTGGGCCATTTGCGCCATGTCGATGCCGACCTCGCTACGCGCGTCGCAGCCGGGCTGGGTCTCGCGCCGCTGCCGCCCGCACCCGAAGCGGCGGTGAAACCGAAAGATATGCCGCCGTCGCCCGCTCTTCAGATCATCGGAAAGATGAAAGCGACCTTGCAAGGCCGCTGCATCGGCATCCTCGTGGATGACGATAGCGATTTCGCAACGGTCGAGGCACTGCGAAAAGCTGCGAAAGCCGATGGCGCCGCCGTCAAGCTCGTCGCCGCGAAGATCGGCGGTGTGCGCGCAAAGGGCGACAAAACGCTGACCATTGACGGCCAGTTGGCTGGCACTCCCTCGCTGGTGTTCGATGCCGTCGCGCTGGTTCTGTCCGATGCCGCCGGCAAGAAACTGGCAAAGGAAGCAGCCGCCGTGGATTGGGTACGCGATGCATTCGGTCATCTGAAAGCAATCGCTCACGACACCGGCGCGAAAGCCGTGCTCGACGCCGCCGGTGTCGAGATGGACGCCGGCGTGATCGAAGCGCGCAACACCAAGGTATTCATCGCTGCAGCCACCACGCGGCAATGGGCGAGGGAGCCGACGCTGAGAGACCTGCCATAAGTCGGGGCCAGCACAAATCGGGGCAGAGTAAGTTTTGGTTCGCCATGACAATTCGCTCGCCGACCCGCACTCAAGCGGCTCCAGCAGGATGCCGCTAATGACGGCGTGCCCAATACACGCCGATGGATCGAATCGCCGACGCCGCTGGCGAGGGGCCTCGAAAACGAGCCGCGCCCCTGTTTCGAGAACGCTCTCTGAGCCGCTTCGCGGCGAATGCTGGGCAAGAAGCGGCTCCAGCATCAGGCGACGGGCACCCTGGGCACCCTCGTTGCTCGGACTTCCCAACTCGATTGCTGAATTGAATTCGAAGTCAAATCGCGATAAAAATTTACGACGATACGCCATTGTCAAGCTGCGACGCATCAGAGATTACAAACGCACGGTCGGCATTATCTGATGTCCTCGCTGAAGGCCTTCACCCGGTTTTCACACGATTTGTATATTGCTAGTCGTCGCAACCCGATACGGGCTGCCTCGACGGGGACTATCCGATAAATGGCAAGCCGTTTGATGGTCGATGGCGTCGGGCATTTTTATCGAAACAAAACGGGGGAGAGAGTAATGAGAGCGTGCCTATCGCTAGCTGGATTTCTATTGTTGGGTACAAGAGCAGTCATGGCCTTCACGCCAAGCCCTGGGCTTTGGTGGGATCCAAGCGAAGGCGGCCGCGGCTATGTGATTGACGTACAAGATGGCGTAATGACCGTAAGCGCCTACGCCTACAGTGCCTCGGGCGAATCGCTCTGGTACCTTGGCGCAGGGCCTTACAACAACTCGGCAAATACCTTTACGACGCAGATGAACACCTACTCGGGCGGCCAGTGCTTTGGATGCGGACTATCAAGCCCTATAGCCGACTCCGCCGGGACGTTCCAGATCGTATTTAGCGATCTCGAGACCGCCACTCTGCATTACCCCGGCGGGTCTTCTGACCTTGAGCATTTCGTCTACGGCTTTGCGTCAAAGCAGGACTACTTACTCGGGCTTTGGTCATTCTCGGAAAACGCGGGCGGGCTCATTTCGACACAATGGATCAACTTTGGCTCGCACTACACGGGTTCGGATGGCACGATTTATGTGAGCGGCCAGGGCGACAATACGTCCAACACTATAGCCCTTGGACAATATGTGCCATCTCTTGGAGAGTTTATCGTCGTCATCGTGGATGATGTGAATTATTCCCATTTCTACACCATGGCCGGCGACGATCGAAGGATGCTTGGCGAAGGCGAAACTGAGCCGCCCAATACGAACCCCACGGGCAACGGCGCGATCGCCGCCGCGAGTCGATTGCTGTACAGCAGCGAACTTTCTTCGAATAAGAAACTCGGCCGTCTCGCAGCCATTCCCGAGCCTTCCGCCGAGGCTTTGCGGTCAGCTGAGTTGGCGCTGCGTTCTGCAGTCGTATCAGCTCATCCTCTGGCGAAGGATTGAGCGACAACCTGCCCTGGATCGCCCGGCCTTAGTGCCGGCGCGATCCTTCTAATGCGGCTCATCGAGCCGCACGAAGCGCTCACGAACGAACTCGTCAATTCACCGCAGGACACCGTCGCACCGCCCAATGGGCTCCGCGACAACGAGTGACGCGGCCTAGCCTACCGCTCGGACTTTTTACTGCGAGCTGTTCCATGAGCGCCCCCCGGTGCAGAGGATTGGCAATCGTTCGCGCACGCGGGGAACGGATGGTTCTACTCCGACTTTCGCATGGACAAGGCGGCTGCCTCCTAAGCGACGTCGGCATGGATGTTCGCAGGAGCTCACATGCTTGTGCTGTATTTGAAAGCGAGCGGCTAAACCACGGGCACCCCGCCTCGCTGGATTTCCGCAAGATGCTCGACCGGCGTGACTGTGGAGTCCTTGACTGTGGCCTTCATCTCTTCATCGGAGTCGACGGCGCCCCGGTTCTCAACATCGCTGCCTGCCTGGACAGGCTCGGCGCACAAATCAGACAGACCATGCACTGGGACGCAGGCTTGCATGCCTGCGTCGAAGCCGGGATAAGCCAATTTCTGGAGCTTGGCCCAGCCGCGTCTTGCGCGAGATGACGGCACGTGTCTATCCGGAGATTCCTGCCCGCTGCCTGGAAGATTTCAGGACGCGCGACGGGCCTAAGCGGCGGGCTCTCGCGCGCCTCCAGCTGAGCCTCGAACCGCCGGCCGCCTCGCCGCACGCGCCCCCGCACGCCCCCCCCCATGCGTGCATTACAACCGTAACGCGCGCGCCCCGCCCTGCAATTCGTCCGAAATCGCGTTTGCCTAATTTGCATACACCGAAACGCCGCGTGCACGGGTGCACACCGGACCGGTTCTGCCAACGGGGCCTTGCGCCTCCCTCAACTCGGGAACAGTCATGATCAATAAAACGTCGATACTCCGCGCCTCGATGATCGCCGCGATGCTGGCCGGCGCGAGCGTGCCCGCCTTCGCGGCACCGGCGAAGAACATCGTGCTCGTGCATGGCGCGTGGGTGGATGGCTCGGGCTGGAAACCGGTCTATGAGGTCCTTGCCCGCGATGGCTACAACGTCACCGTCGTGCAGGAGCCGCTGACCTCGCTCGAAGCCGACGTCACCGCCACCAAGCGCATCCTGGATCTCCAGAACGGCCCGACGATCCTCGTCGCGCACAGCTACGGCGGCTCGATCATCACCGAGGCCGGCGTTCACCCGAACGTTGTCGGCCTGGTGTACGTCGCCGCGCACGCACCGGATGTCGGCGAGAACGAGAGTGCGCTCGGCAAAGGCAAGCCGAGCTTCACCTCGAAACAGGAAGGCGCCATCCAGAAGACCAGCGACGGCTATCTATACCTGCGTCCGTCGGACTTCCACGCCGACTTCGCCACCGATCTCCCGCGCGAACAGGCGGAGTTCGAATCGCGCTCGCAGATTCCGACCGCCGCCGAAGTCTTCAGTACCTCGATGGCCGTCGCTGCCTGGAAGACCAAGCCGAGCTGGGGCATCGTCGCCGGCTCCGACAAGATCATCAATCCCGATCTCGAACGCTGGTACTACGCGCGAGCCGGCAGCCATACGACCGAGATCGAAGGCGCCAGCCATTCGGTGTACGAATCGCGGCCGAAGGATGTCGCAGCGGTCATCGAAGAGGCCGCGAAGAAGGCGTCGCCCTGATGCGCGGATGGCGCTGCCGAACATGACAGGTGCCGGCACTCGCGTGCTGCGCGCCCGGATCGGACAGCAATGAAGTTGCAGCGCGCCCGACAGGCGGAGCGCGCCCAGATCACGAGGTTCCCCATGTCCACGATCGATCCCTCCGCACCCGACGATTCCAGAACTGCGTCACCGCTTCCGCATTCGCCGGGCCGCCGCACGTTCCTCATCGGCAGCGCCGGCATCGCCGTCGCGGCGAGTCTGACGGCCGCTCCATTGGCCGCGCTTGCCGGGCAGGCGAGCCCCCATCTTCCCTCCCACCCCGCCAAAGGAAACCGCGTCATGAGCACCTTCACCACCAAAGACGGCACGCAGATCTTCTACAACGATTGGGGCACCGGGCAGCCGGTGGTGTTCAGCCACGGCTGGCCGCTGTCCTCCGAAGCCTTCGAAGACCAGATGTTCCATCTCGCCTCGCGCGGCTATCGTTGCATCGCGCATGACCGCCGCGGCCACGGGCGTTCGAGCCAGCCGTGGAACGGCAACGACATGGACACCTACGCCGACGATCTGGCCGAACTGGTCGAGAAGCTCGACCTGAAGAACGCGATCCACGTCGGGCACTCCACTGGCGGCGGCGAAGTGGCCCGCTACATCGGGCGCCATGGCACCCGGCGCGTATCCAAGGCGGTGCTGATCGCCTCCGTACCGCCGTTGATGCTGAAGACCGCGGCCAATCCGGGCGGCACGCCGATCGCGGCGCTGGATCAGATCCGCGAAGGCGTGCGCTCGGACCGTTCGCAGTTCTTCAAGGATCTGGCTCTGCCGTTCTACGGCTACAACCGTCCGGGCGCGAAGGTCTCCGAGGGCGTCAAGGATTCTTTCTGGCTGCAGGGCATGACCGCGGGCTTTCCGGCGGCCTACTTCTGCATCAAGGCGTTCTCCGAAACGGACCAGACCGAAGACCTGAAGAAGTTCGACGTGCCGACGCTGATCATCCAGGGCGACGACGATCAGATCGTGCCGTTCCCCGACGCCGGCGAACTGCAGGCCAAGCTCATCAAGGGCTCGACGCTCAAGGTCTACAAGGGCGCACCGCATGGCCTGTGCACGACGCTGAAAGACAAGGTCAACGAAGATCTGCTGGCGTTCTTCAAGGCTTGAATCCGGCTGCGTCGGACCTTCGCGCACGGATTCGCAGACGTTGGGGTTTTCCAACACGCGAAAGCCGATCGCTTCGATGCACGCGGGAATGATCCACACCGGGTGCGGGCCGAGAACCTGGCCCGCACCCGGGATTCGACGGATCAGGCGCGCATCCTCCTGCGAAGAGTGTGCCGGCGATCCCAGGATTCTTCAGGGCGGCTTTTCCCCTGTCGCCCCCGCACGGCACCGGCGCGCGGACACCTCTGCAAAGGCCGGGCGCGTCAGTCTGCCTCGAAAGCCCCGCTTGCCTCCTCATTTCAATTGAAACATTGAACGGCCCGCGCGAAATGCATGCGTCGGGCCGATGCTCCACGCTGCACCGGCCTCTTCGGCGGACCGCCGCCGGGATTCGAATTCACGCCGCCCGCGAGCGGCACAGCCGTGGAAATTCTGGATCGGTACGATGTCGGGCATTGTCATCTATGAGGAAGACCCTCTCATGCGCGCTCTGCTCGAAGAATGGTTGAGCGAAGGCGGCTATCGGGTCCGCCTGGCCATTCCACGCAATGTGCAACGTGACGCGGCCGACCTGGTCATTGCCAGCGTCTACATGCCGAAACGCGCGGGCGCGCAGGCACTGCGCGACATCCGTGCGGCGCATCCGGGCGTGCCGATGATCGCGATCTCCGGGCAGTTCCGCTCGGGTCTTCCGGCGGCGGGCGCCACTGCGCGCGAACTCGGCGTCGACCAGGTCATCGCCAAGCCGCTGGCACGCGGCGACCTGCTGGCCGCGGTGCATGCAATGATCGGCCCTCCGGCCTGAGCGCGACCGCGCGATGTCCCCATCCGACGACTCCGCCACGCCCCTGGGCGCCAGCAGCCGCTCCGCACGCCTGCGCCGCCGCGTCGTCGTGCTGGGAACGCTCGTCATCGTCGCGCTCATAGGATCGTCCGCCTACGATGTGTGGCTTTCCTACCGTCACGCACTGCTGGCGACCGATCGCGAAATCGGCAACGTCGCGAACGCGCTCGCCGAGCAGACCTCGTGGACGTGGCAGACCGTCGACCTCCTGCTGCGCGAGACGGCGCGCTGGTATCGCAACGATGCCGCGGAGATTCCTGCGGATCGCCTCGACGAAGTCCTCGCGAGCCGCACCGCCAGCGTGCGGCAGGTGCGCCTGGTCACGATCGTCGATGCGGACGGAATCCAGCGGCACCGCTCGCGCGGATCATCGCCGCCGAACTTCAGCGTATCCGACCGCCCCTACTTCATCGCGCTGCGTGACGGCACGGTAGCGGAGGTCTTCACCAGCGAACTGCTGGTCACGCGCTCGGAGAGCCGCCCCGGCGTGATTCTTGCGCGCCGCCTGACCGACGACAATGGAAAGTTCGCCGGCGTCGTCACCGCGATCGTCGATCTCGACGACCTGAAACAGTTCTATCAGGCCGTCCATCTCGGCCGCGGCGATGCGATCCATCTGCTGCGCGAAGATGGCAGCCTGCTGATACGCAATCCGCCGACCGACGACATGGTCGGGCAGAAATTCCCTGAGCTCGCCGCCGTTCCTGCCGGACAGCCGGCGCGGCGGCTGAACCGCATCGACGGCAAGCACGATTTCATCGCTTCGGCGCGCGTACGCGATACGCCGCTCGAAATCGTCGTCACGCGCGAAGCCGCCGTCGCACTCGGTCCCTGGCGCGACGAGGCTTTCCGGCTCGGCCTGCGCGCATTGCTGCTCACCTTGCTCGGCGTCGCCACCCTGGTGGCGTTGCTGCGGCAGCTGCGACGCATCGAGGAAGGCGAAGCCGCGCTGCGCGAAAGCGAGGAACGCTACGCGCTCGCGATGGAAGGCGCCAACGAGGGCCACTGGGACTGGCATGTGACGACCGATCGGCTGTTTCTCTCGGCGAAAATGATTGCGCTGCTCGGGCAGCCGGAGGACAGCGTCATCACGACGCGCGCCGCGTGGGATGCGCAGACGGTCATCCATCCCGACGACGTGGCGCGCTTCGATTCGAGAATACGCGACCATTTCGAGGGACGCACCGCGAACTACCAGTGCGAATACCGCGTGCTCCATTCGGATGGACACTGGTGCTGGCTGAGTGCGCGCGGCCGCTGCCTGCGCGACGTGCAAGGCCGGCCCTATCGGTTCGTCGGCTCCGCTGCCGACATCACCGTGCAGAAACAGGCGCAGCTCGACAATGAGCGCCTCGAAGCGCAGTTGCGCCAGTCGCAGAAGATGGAAGCCATCGGAACGCTCGCCGGCGGCATCGCGCACGACTTCAACAATATCCTCGGCGCGATCCTCGGCTATGGCGAACTTGCCCAGCAGCACTCGGCGAAAGGCAGCGCCGTGCGCCGCTACGTCGACAACGTCATGCATGCCGCAGGACGCGCGAAGGCCCTCGTCGACCGCATCCTCGGCTTCAGCCGCAGCGGGCTCGGCGAGCGCGTGCCGGTGAACGTGCAGAGCATCGTCGAGGAAACGCTGGAACTGCTCGAGGCATCGACGCCGGCCAATGTCGTTATCCGCGTCAGCCTCGAGTCCGGCAATGCCGCGGTGATCGGCGACGCGACCTACCTGCACCAGGTGGTGATGAATCTGTGCACCAATGCGCTGCATGCGATGGAACACGGCGGCGTGCTCGGCGTCGCGCTCGAACGCGTCGAGCTGACCGCGCAGCGATCGCTCTCGCGCGGCTCGCTCGAAGCCGGCGGGTATGTGCGCCTCGCCGTCAGCGATACCGGTGCGGGCATTCCGCCCGCGGTGGCCGAACGGATGTTCGATCCGTTCTTCACCACGAAAGGCGTCGGCGAAGGCACCGGTCTCGGCCTTTCGCTGGTCCACGGCATCGTCATGGATCTCGGCGGCAGCATCGACGTCGCGACGTCCGCGGAAGGCACCCGATTCGACATCTGGCTGCCGATTGCCGGCGAAACCGCCGCGACACCGGAGCCGGAAACGGCGGCCGAACTGCCGCACGGAAACGGCGAGACCGTGCTGATCGTCGATGACGAACGCGCGCTCGTGGAGCTGGCCGAGGAAATGCTCGCCGAACTCGGCTACGAACCGGTCGGCTTCGGTTCGAGCCGTTCGGCGCTGCAGGCATTCCAGAGCGACCCGCGCCGGTTCGATCTGATTCTCACCGACGAAGTGATGCCGGATCTGGTCGGCACCGAGTTTGCGCGCCGGATCCGCAACGAGCATCCCGCCGTGCCGATCATCGTCATGAGCGGCAACGGCGGCGCGCAGCTCACGATGCGCGCCGCGGCCATCGGTGTGAACGAAGTGCTGCGCAAGCCGCTGCAGAGGCGCGACCTGGCCGAGTCGCTGGCACGGGTACTCGGCCCGGCACGATGAACCGACCGGTTGCGCTGGCTGCAGGGGTTGCGTGTACAAATGATCAATAGATACTTGTGGTAATTTTTCGCAGCGGCAATCGAGGGGCCAGACAATGCCGGAAGCGGTCCATTCGCACATCCTGGTCGTCGACGACGATCCGCAGATCCGCACGCTGCTGGAGGAATATCTCGCGGAGAACACGCTGCGCGTCAGCGTCGCTTCGAGCAGCCTGGAGATGTCGCGGATCCTCGCCGACGAGGCGATCGATCTGATCATCCTCGACCTTCGCCTCGCCGGCGAAGACGGCATGGCGATCGCGCGCGCGCTGCGCGAGCAGTCGGCCATCCCGATCGTGATGCTGACCGGCGTGCGCGACGAGGCGGATCGCGTGATGGGCCTCGAGCTCGGTGCCGACGACTACATGACCAAGCCCTTCAGTCCGCGCGAGCTGCTCGCCCGCATACGCACAGTGCTGCGCAGGACGAAGAGCGCCGCTCTCGTGCAGGCGCGCCAGCACGAGCGCCGCGCGTATCGTTTCGCCGACTTCGAGCTCAACCTGCGCACACGCCGGCTCAAGCGCGGCGACGGCCGGCAGATCGAACTGACCAATGGCGAGTTCAACCTGCTGGCCGCGCTGCTCGCCGCTCCGCAGCGCATCCTCAGCCGCGACCAGATGCTCGAGGCCAGCCGCGTGTACGACAACGAAGTCTACGACCGCTCGATCGACGTGCAGGTACTGCGGCTGCGCCGCAAGATCGAAGCGAATCCGTCGCAGCCCGAATTCATCCTGACCGAACGCGGCGTGGGCTATCTCTTCAACGCGGCGGTCGACGTTTTGTATTGAAGCAACGAGCGCCGCGCCGGCGACGCGCATCGTCGCCGGCGCGCCGACCCTTCGTTGGCGCTGCGCCGGATGATGAGTGCCCTGTGCGCGCGCTACATCTGAAATCCTGAGGCCATTCGCCGAAGCCATGCCGCAACCCAGGCACCTCACGCTGCAATCCCGGGTTGGGCAACGGCGTGGCCGCTGGCGCGATCACCCTTGCCAGGCCGCCAGATGAGAGGCAGTTCGGCGCGAATGGCAACTCTACGGACACCCGACCCCGATGTCGCGGCGCGCGCAGCACAGACGCCGATCGATGGCGGCGCACGCGCGACGCAGCGCCTGCTCCTCGTGCTGAGCATCGTCGCCGGCTGCACCGACGTGATCGGGTTCCTCGGCCTCGGTGGACTGTTCACGAACCATATCACCGGCAATCTCGTGCTGCTCGCGGCGCATCTGGTCGCCGGTGGCGACGCGCAGGTCGCGAAGCTGCTGTCGGTGCCGGTCTATGTCGTCATGGCCGGCCTGACGACGCTGCTCGCGGGCCGGCTGCAGGCGAACGGATTCGCCCCGCTGCGTCCGCTGCTCCTGCTGCATTTCGCTCTCCTGCTCGCTTTCCTGCTCTTGTGCATTGCGGCCGGCTCGCCGATCGATGCGAATGCGACCGGCGCGGTCCTGGCGGGCATGCTCGGCGTGTCGGCGATGGCGGTGCAGAACACGCTGGTGCAGGTCTCGCTCGAAGGAATGCCGCCGACCGGCATGATGACCGGCAATGTCACGCGCTTCGCGATCGACCTCAGCGACGTACTGCTGGGCGGCGATCCGGCGCGGGTCGCCAAGGCGCGCCAGCGTGCGGCGCGCACGCTGCCACTGATCGCCGGGTTCGCCGGCGGCTGCGGGGCCGGCGCGGCGCTCGAATCGGCAATCGGCATGGCGGCGCTGAGCCTGCCGGTGGCGCTCGCCGCCGTCGCGCTGGCACTGGCCGGCATTCGCCCGCCGCGCTAGGCGCAGACGACGGCACGATCTTCGTTCCGCTGCGCGCAATCGATCGTTGCAATTGAAATTCGATCCCTGCACCCGGAAATGGCGCGGCAACGCCCGCCGCCGATTCTGCAGCCATCGCAATTCCCCGAAGCACTCGAGCCCGCAAACGCGGAGGACCGATGAACAGGATCGTACCGATGGCAATGACTACCGCGAAGCAGCGCGGCCGAACCGGCAAACCGGCTTCGCCTCGGCGTAGCGCTGGCCGGTCGGCTACGAATGGACCGGCATTTCACCGCAAGAGCAGGCGTCAGGTTCGCGGGTGGCAATGGCCGCAGGCGCGCACGCATTGCAACGCGCGTGGCGCGCCGCAACCTGCCGGCGTCTGGGAGCGCCAGCGAACGAATCAGGCAACGCCAGCTGACCGGTTTTGCAGCAGCGGCTTGGTTGGCGCGGGAGCATGCCCAATTGAGCGCGCATGCCTTCTCGCCTCAAATGCCCCTATTGCCGGCGGGCCGATCTGCTGATGCCGTCCATTCCCAAATCCGGCGACTCGATCGTCTGCGCCCACTGCGAATGCGCGTTTCTCTACGGCAACCTGCGCAGGCCGGCTTCGTTCCGCTCGTTCCTGCGGCGGCTGTTCCGCGCGCGTCGCTAGCCAGTGCGACGGGCCGCGCCCGCTCAAGTCCGCTCGATGAAGATCCCACGGCGCCGCCGAGACGGTGAAGTCATTCCCCAATGACCGCCGTGGGAATTCAGGCGGGCTAGGATATCGGCGACATCGCCAGCCCCGCGGCGATGAAGGCCGCACAGGCGGCGATAATACACAACACCTGGCCGAGCGACAGGCCTTGCGGCACTTGCAGGCCGCGGTCGTTCGCGATCATGCGCGCAGCGCCTCCCGGCGCTGCTTGAAGCGGTTCAGCGCCGCCTGGAGATCGATGCTGCGCTCGTGCAGCGCCTTGAACTGGGCGCGCGAGCGGATCACCGCATGGATGAGCCTGGCGCGCGTCAGCATGTCGCTGTGCCGGCGCATCTGCCCGGGATTGCACAAGTGGGCGCAGGCGGCCTTCGCCCGTTCGAGTACGGCGACGGCGGCGAGCACATCGCTGGCGGCATTTCGGGTCGGCATGACGATCTCCGTAGAGGGGCCGGTTCGCCAGCCTCGCGGCACGCCGCGGGTTGCGGCAGTGCGCGTCTGCGAAGGGGTCTCGGAGAACTAGTACGACATTTCGTGCGAATCGCTGCCACCGATGCCGGCGGCACGAGAGTCGCTTCAGCGGGTGCAGCGATCGATGACCTGGTGCATCGCGCGGCTCGCGGGCAGTTGTTCGAACTGATCCGGCGGCAGCGAAACCGACTGCTGGAAATCATTGATCGACACGACACCCTGAAAACCGTCGATCAGACAGGTGCAATACGCATCCGCCTGCTGCTTGATCGCGGCCGGATTGGCCGAATCGCGCATGACCATGGCCGAACAGTTCGCCTGGGCCGAATCCCTGATTTCCTTCGGCCAACGCTCTGCCGCGGCAGCGGACACGACGGCGCTGGCGAATACGACACAGGCGATCATTCGTTTCATCGTTCGATCCGTCTTGCGCTGCGAGAGTGCGAGTATAGACGGCGGGCACATGGCTCGATAATGAACATCGACGCCGGCTTGCCATCACGCATGTAAATGCGACGCAGGCCGCTGCATCGATCGCGAACAACGAATCGATGGCTGGACTTCGCGAAGAACCATCGCATCGCACGATCTGCGTTGCAGGTTTCCATCGGGAAGATTCGACAGGCGGACACGCGCGGTGTCGCTGCGAACCCATTCGGGAAAACGGTTGGTCGCACCGCCCGCCGTGGGCGAGCCCTGCAATGCGCTCGGACATTCCCACCACCGCAACCCGTCTTCGTCGCCGAAGTGCCCGCCCAGCCGCTTGGCTTTCGCCGGCTGACGCTGTCCTGAGAGACCGCAGCTAGTCGCCAGCTGGGACAGGCATGCACAATCTAACCCGGTTGCGCCGCGCAGCGCCAGTCACCCGAGGTCGACGCCGACGCAAGCCTGCGCGGCAGTGACAGCGGTCCGTGCGGCTGGCCCAACAAAAAACCCGGCGTCGGCGCCGGGTTTTCTGGTCGTTCGTCGAGGCGACGAGCGGGGTGTCACCGACTCGGCGCCTTGCGGTCGCCTGTGCGCCCCTTGGTCTGCGGACCGGCCGACGGCTGCGGGTCCAGGTCGTTCAGCAGCGCGCGCAGGTCGACCGAAATGGTCGCGCCATTGCCGGCCAGATCGAGCGCAGCCATCGAACGCTTCGACAGCGCGGCGCGGTCGATATAAACCTCCCGATCGGGCTCGGGCGGGCGCGTGGCGCTGCACAGGTTCCTGTTGATGCGCAGCAGGCTGGTGCCCGAACGCTGCCAGGGCTGGTCCGGCGACAACCGCTTGACCATTACGCTTTCGAGTTTGACGACGACCGTGTCTTCACCGACTTCCGTGCAACGCCCGATACCGATATCGTATGTCATAGCCTTCCTTAAAATAACGACTGATTCCGGCAACTGCCCGGGTGCGGCAGACGAAACGATCCGCACGAATGAACCGGGCAATGCCAACAGGCGATTATGACAGGACGCCAGTAAGTTTCCGTTAGCGACGACCTGAACAATCGTTACCGTATATGGGCTGCGTTTTCGGGAATTCAAGCGAATCAATGCCTTGAAACCGTGTTTTCGCGCGGTTCCTGAACGCTATGCCCTCTGCGCTGAATCGGCCGGGCGCGGTTCCTGACCGTTGGCGAGCGCCCCGCCCAGCCGTGCGGCGACCGCCTGCGGCGATTTCATCCAGGCGAAATGATCGGCCGCGACACCGCCCTGATCCGCCGCCGAGACCTCCATCAGTTCGCGCGGGGCCAGCGGCATCTTGCCGAGCAGCCACTGCAGCGAGGCTTTCGGTCCGAGCCAGTCGTCGCACAGGTGCAGCGACCTGACGGGCAGTGGCAGGCGCGCCAGCAAGGCCTCGAAATCCTCCGTCATGCCGGCCGCCGCATAGCGCCCGGAACGGGCGCTGCGGGCCCAGTCTGCGATCAACCCGCGCGCTTCGTTGCCGCCGAAGCCGAGCCGCCGTCCCGGGAAGTGACCGCACACCGAGGCCAGCCCCGGCGCCACCGCCGCGAACAGAGCGACGGCCCAGGACCCGCGGAAGGTGCGCCAGTACGGCGATCCGCCCGCGACGAGGAGCAAGCCCGCCGGCTCATCCGGATGCAGCGCGGCGTACAGGCTGGCAAGCTGCCCGCCGAGGCTGTGCCCACCGAGCCAGCAACGTGCCTGCGGCAACGCCTTGCGCGCAGCCGCGAGACTTGCCGGGATATCGTCGAGCAGCAGCTCACGATAGGCCCAGTCGACCGTGCGTCCGGCGCGGCGATCGCTCGAACCCATGCCACGCCACTCGTGCAGCGCCACGGCAATGCCGCGCTCGGCCAATGCGCTGGCAAGCGGCAGATAATTGCGTGAAGCGACGCCGAGCGCCGGCAGCCACAGCACGAGATCGCGCGGCACGCCTGCGGGGCGCACCAGATGCAGGTCGGCGCTCGCGCCGTCGCGGCTGAGGACGCGCAGCACGGTTTCGACCGGCGGCGCCGGCGCGACGGTCGCTATCAAGTCAGGCCAGCCGCAGCCCGGCGCGTGAGTGCGGCAACCTGCGCCGTATCGAGCAGGCCGGCCGCGTCGCGCCAGGGTTCGCGGTCGAAAATGATCACGCGCGGACGTACGCGATCGAGCTTGGCGTAGATCGCGATCGCCGGCGACGCCAGCGGCGGCAGCGTCACGAGCGCCGCATCGTTCGTCCAGTCGACCTGCAGCGCGTGGCCCTGCGTATCGGAAAGCACGATCGCGCGGCTTTGCGGAAATCTCGGTACCACGCCGCGAAAACGCAGATCGCCGGTGCGCGTGGCGATGATCAGCAGCAGCTCGTGGCGACGCCGGAATGCCCAGTCAGGTCCATGCGCGATGCGCAGCCGATCGCTCGAACGATCGGGCACGCCGGTTCCGGCGTCGACGACTTCGAAGACTTCGGCTCTCGCCGCCAGCGCGAGCAGGCGGCGACGGCTCAGTGCGATCTGGCTCGTGTGCGCGAGCATCGCCTGCTGTTTCCGCTGCTGGTAGCCGGCCTCGTCGGCGCGGTTGCGAACATCTTCCGGCTGCTCCGTGCCATGCACGACGTAGCCCAGGCGCGTGCAGGCGACGCCGGCGCGCAGCAGCGCCAGATCGACCATCACGCGCAAGGCACTGTGATCGGGATGGCGATCAGCCAGCATCGGCACGGCGACCTGTGTCGGTGCGAAGCGCGCGATTTCTTCCGCCAGCAAGGCGACGGCACCGTCATCGGCCATCAAGGCCGCGGTCAGTCCCTGATCCGGCCAGCCGAGGAAGCGCGCGCCATCCGCGCCGTCGACGCCGAGCACGGCCAGTGCGTCCATCGCTTCGCGCCGGCGCCGCGCACCCCAGCGCGCGCGCGCTGGTGCATCGATGCGCCAGCGGCGTTCGAGCCAGCGCTGCGGCCACGGATTGTTGTCGCCGTCGGTGGCGAAGATCACGCGCACGTTTGCCCCCACGGCGCACGCGGCCTGGATCAGTTCGCCGGTGGCCAGCGTCTCGTCGTCCGGGTGCGGCGCGAATACGAGCAGCCGATCCATGCTCGTCAGCTTCGATGCTGCCGTCATCACTTTTCCATCTTTGCAAAAACAAACATCGGCCTTACCCGTCCGCGCAATCCGGCGCCAACCCGCATGACGACGGGCGCCAGCGTGGTTGGCGCCATGATACCCGGCGGCGCGCCGTCGGATCGATGTCCATCCAAGTTAAGAATCCATGATTTCGTTCACGCGAGGTTGGCGCGGCGAATCGAAGATCGCGGGACTGCCCGGCAAGGCCACGCGCGAATGAATCGTCCAACCGAAGCGGCCCTGTCCGCACCCACCCGGCGCCGCATCCACGACTATCACGATCAACCCGGCGACCCGCTCTATCGGGCGCTGATTCTGCTCGGCTTCGCGCTGATGCTGTGGGCCAGCTGGTACTACAACGTGTTCCATGGCGTGCTGCACTCGGCGCGGCATCACGAATGGGGGCGTTTCATCGTCGGCCCGGCGATCCTGTGGGGCGCCATGGGCATGGCGATGCTGTTCCTGCGCACCTTGCTCTGGTTCCGCTATCGCACGCCGCCGCTGGCGACGATGGCCGACGCGCCGACGATGACGGTGATCATTCCGGCCTACAACGAGGGGGCCATGGTGGCGCGCTCGATCGCCTCGGTCGCGCAGGCGAACTATCCGCGCGACCGGCTCGAGATCTTCGTCGTCGACGACGGCAGCAGCGACGACACCTGGACGCACATCCTGCGCGCCGCGCACGAATTCCCCGACCTCGTCGCACCGCTGCGCTTCGCCGCCAATCGCGGCAAGCGCGCGGCGCTGGAGGCCGGCTTCCGGCGCGGTCGCGGCGAGCTGATGGTGACGATCGATTCCGACAGCGTGATCGAAGCCGATACGCTGCTCGCGATGGCCGGCGCATTGCGCGATCCGAAGGTCGGCGCGGTCGCCGGCAAGGTCAGCGTGTACAACCGCGAAGGCGGCCTGATTCCGCGCATGCTGAAAGTGCGCTTCGCGTTGTCGTTCGATTTCCTGCGCGCGGTGCAGAGCACCTACGGCACCGTGTATTGCTGTCCGGGCGCACTCGCCGCGTACCGTTCGAGCGTCGTGCGCACGGTGCTCGACGCCTGGATGCAGCAGCGCTTCCTCGGCCGTCCGTGCACCTACGGCGAAGACCGCGCGCTGACCAACGACATCCTCAACGAGGGCTACGACTGCGTCTACCAGCGCGCCGCGATCGTGCACACGCTGGTGCCGACGACGTACCGGCGCCTGTGCAAGATGTTCCTGCGCTGGGACCGCAGCTACGTGCGCGAGGAGCTGCGCTTCGTCGGACACGTCGTGTGGAAGCGCCCACCGGGTGCGTGCGCGATCGCGATCGCCGAGTTCGTCGTCACGAACCTGCGCTATCCGGTCGCATGGGCGACGCTCGTGCTGCTGGTCTCGATGATTCCGGTGCATCCCGAGGTGCTGCTGCGCTTCTGCAGCGCGCTGCTGCTCGTCTCCGCATTGAACGTGCTCTATTACCTGCGCAGCGAACGCAGCTGGGACTTCATCTACGGCATCGGCTACTCGTTCTTCTCCGCGTTCGCGCTGTTCTGGATCTTCCCGTACGCGCTCTGCACCGCGCGCGCGCAAGGCTGGCTGACGCGCTGAGACGCTGCTCGCGTCGCGCGGGCCGCCTACTCTGCAGGAGCACGCTTCAGCGGCGAACGCGCGGGCTGCGTCGGCTCGGCGCGAATCGCGGCTGAAGCCGGCTCCTACGTGCGCGGGCGTCTACGGAGTCGATCGCGCGACCATGCCGCTCGTCGCGCGCGGATCCCCGCGGACCTGCGCCGGTCCGTGTCGGCGCGCGGGGGTGCGCATGCGCGCGTGATCCGTGTGCTCGGATCGTCCGGTTCGTGAATGCGCGGTGCGGCCGCGAACGGCCTAGCGTCCGCGCGGCGCGCCGGACGCATCGACCGCCGCGGTCTCCGCGTTCGCGGCGGACTGCCAGCCCCCGCCGAGCGCGAGGAACAATGCGACCTGGTCCAGCGACACCTGCGCCTCGGCCTGCGCGAGCGACGCGTCCGCGCCCGCGCTCTCGCGGCTGGCGTCGAGGCTCTCGAGATACGGGGCGCGGCCGGCCTGGTAGAGCCTGCGATTGTTGTCCGCGGCGACGTGTGCCTCGGCGACGGCGTGCGCGAGCGCGTCGCGGCGCTGCAGGTCCTCGCGGTAGCGCTCGAGCGCGGTCTGCGTCTCGCGCAGCGCGCCGAGCACGACGCCGTCGAAGCGCGCGAGCGCCGCGTCGGCGCCGGCTTCGGCGATCCGCACGCGCGCGTGCGCGCTCCGCGACGGCAGCGTCCACGTGATCAGCGGGCCGATGCCCCAGTGCCGCGTCGGCGCCTCGCCGGCGTCGTCGAGCAGGCCGAGCACGCCGGCGGACGCGCCGATGCGGACGTCCGGATACAGCTCGGCGGTCGCGACGCCGATGCGCGCGGTCGCGCCGGCGAGCTGGCGCTCGGCCTCGCGCACGTCGGGCCGGCGCCGCAGCAGCGCGGCGCCGTCGCCGACCGGCAACGGCTGCTTCAACGAAGGCGCCTCGGTGCAGCGATCGACGTCGTCCGCGGCCGCGCCGGGCGTCTGCCCGAGCAGCGCGGCGAGCGCGTACTCCGCGGCCTTCTTCTCGGCCTCGAGCGGCGGCAGGCGCGCCTCGAGGCGCGCGACCTGCGCGCGTGCGCGCGCCGCGTCGGTCGACGTGCCGCGCCCGGCGTCGAGCAGCCGCTGCGCGACGTCGGCGCTGCGGCGCTGCAGTTCCAGCGAGCCGCGCTCGATCTCGATCTCGTGGCCGGCATGGCAGACCTCCATGTACGAACGCGCGACGGCGGCGACCACGGTGATGCGTGCGAGATCGTGCGCGGCCGCGGCGGCCTGCGCGTCCGCGCGCGCCGCCTCGGCGCCGCGCTTCAGCTTGCCGAACAGGTCGAACTCGTAGGACACGTCGATGCCGGCGTCCGCCATCGAGGCGACCGGCAACTGCTCGAACATGAGCAGCGACTCGCCGGCGATGCGCGTGCGCTGCACGTCCGCGGAGACGGTCGCGTCGAAGCCGCCGGCGTGTCGCGCGGCGTCGTACGCGGACGCCATCCGGCGCAGATTGGCCGCGGCGACGCGCAGATCGGTGTTCGACGCCAGCGCGTCGCGGATCAGCCGCTCGAGCACCGCGTCGTCGTAGAGCTTCCACCAGTCGTCGGGCACCGGGGCGATACTGACGGCGGCCGAATCCGCATCCGCGAACGCCGCTGCCGCGGACGGCCGGTTGATCGCCGCGGACTCCGGCAGGCGGTACTCCGGGCCGACCGTCTTGCACGCGACGAGCGCGGCGAGCAGCGCCGCGGCGAAGAGCGCGCGCGACGCGTTCACGGCGTCTCCCCCGGCACGGCAGCGGCACGCGGCGCGCGCGAGGCCGGCTCGACCTCGATCGCGACGGTCGCGATGCGCCCTGCGATCAGGCGCAGGTCCGCCGGCGGCTCGTCGAAGCCGATGCGCACCGGTATGCGCTGCGCGAGGCGCACCCAGTTGAACGCGGGATTCACGTCCGGCAGCAGGTTGCGGCCGTCGGTGCGGTCGCGGTCCTCGATGCCGGCGGCGATGCTCTGCACGTGGCCGTGCAGCAGGCGCGATTCGCCCATGACGCGGATGCTCGCGGCCTGGCCGACGTGCATCGCGCCGAGGCGCGTCTCCTCGAAATAGCCTTCGACGCGATACGAGGCCGAGTCGACGACCGAGAGCACCGCGCGGCCGGCCGCGACGTAGTCGCCGACGCGCACCATGCGGTCGCCGAGGAAGCCGTCGACCGGGCTGCGCACGACCGTGCGCTCGAGATCGAGCTTGGCCACGTCCACGGCCGCCTCGGCGGTCGCCAGCGCCGCTTCGGCTTGCTCGACCTTGGCGCGTCCTTCCTCGACGGTCTCCTTCGCGATCAGGTCGCGCAGCGCGCGGTTCCGCGCGTCTTCGCGGCGCAGCTGCGCGAGCGCGGCCTTGCGCTCGGCCAGCGCCGCTTCGGCGTGGCGCAGCGCCAGCGTGTAGCGCGCCTGGTCGACGACGAACAGCGGCTGGCCGCGGCTGACCTGCTGGTTGTCGACCGCGTTCACCTGCGTGATCGGGCCGGAAACGTCCGCGGCGACCTGCACGACGTCGGCGCGGATGTGCGCGTCGCGCGTCCACGGCGCGCCGGTGTAGTACCGCCAGAGATGCGTCGCCACCACGATCGCGGCGGCCACCGCGAGCGCGGTCACCGGCAGCCCGATCGCGGAACGCACGATGCGGTTCATGGCTGCACCGCGCGACAGGCCGCGAACAGCGCGCCGAGCACGACGACGTACATCGCGAGGTTGAACAGCGCCGGATGCCAGATCCAGCGATACGCGCCGAGCCGCGCGAGCACGCGGCGCAGCGCGCCGTTCAGCACGTAGGCGAGCGCCATTAGTGCGAGCAGGACGGGAACGTAGATGCCGTAGAGAGAGAACAGTCCGTACATGATCGATCAGCCCGACGAGTGCGCGACCGCGAGCGGGACGGTCGCTTCTTGCGATTCACGCGCGCCGCTTTCCGGGAACAGCGCGAGGCGCAGGCCGGCGAGCGCCTGCACCGCGTCGTGCGCGGCCGCATCGGTCGAGCCGAGCAGCCCGCGCACGCAGGCGTCGAGCGTCGCGCACAGCGACGCCGGCGGCGGCAGCGGACGCCGCGCGCGGTCGCAGCGGCGGAAATGCGCGGCGACCTGCTCCAGCACCTCGGCGATCGCGTCGCGCGAGCCCGGCGGCAGCGGACGCCGGCCGCGCAGATCGAGGACGCGCAGGCCGACGCGCAGGTCGCGCACGCCGTCCATCTGCGCCAGCGCCTCGTTGCGGATCAGTGCGAGCCGCGGCAGCAGCTGGCAGGTGCGGTCGATCATGCGCGCCGCCACGCGGTCGTAGTCCTGCA
>DASWPR010000425.1:0-4440 GCA_036398455.1 Dokdonella sp. | reverse complement strand
GGCGCCGGCGTTAACATCGGTGCCGGTACGATCACCTGCAACTACGACGGCGCCAACAAGCACCAGACCACGATCGAGGACGGCGTGTTCATCGGCTCGAACACGGCGCTGATCGCGCCGGTCAAGCTCGGCAAGGACTCGACCATCGGCGCCGGCTCGGTGATCAGCAAGGAAGCGCCGGCCGGCGAGCTGACCGTCGCGCGTGCGCGCCAGGCGACGGTGCCGGGATGGCAGCGGCCGAAGAAGCGGTAGGTCGTGCGTGGCTAGCCATCGAGAACGTGTCTGGCCATTTGTTCTGTGCGCATTCGCCGCGTTCGCGCTTGCGGCTTTCTGTTTTCTCTGGGCAGCCAGCGCCTCTTCCTTGGCGTTCGCGGACTGCAACGGCACGTTTGCGTTGGACGCCCACAGCTTTCGCTGCCAGCGTCCATTGTGGTTGAGCTACGGTGTCTGGCTCTTTGCTGTCTCGGGGCTCGTGTTGATCATTTTTGCCATTGCTCGTGCACGGCGATGAGAAGCTTGCCGTCATCGTTCGTTTAGAGTTTCGACAGAGAATGAGTGAGGCATGCAGCTTTTGGGGCGTCGCGATGAAAGCAAACCTATCGGACTCATGACCTCCGAACTGGCTGAAATATCGCTCGTCGCATCGCCATCCGAACTCAGAGCGATGGTCGTATTTCTCAATTCGGTCGCCGACGAGATGAAACGAATGGGAACCACGTACGACCATGTGCATCTCTCGGACCGACACGAAACCTTTGAGGAATCGCCGCGCTTCGTCGTTTTTCGGAGTGCTACACAGGAAGCGAGCTGACTGAGGCGGTTGAAAATGAGCGACCTTGTTAACGTCGCGGCAAAATCCCCAACGCCTTCTCGATCCCCACCGTGTCGTACACCTTGCCGCCCTTGATCACTCCCGACACCTTGCGGATATCGGAGATGTTCTTCGACGGGTCGCCGTCGACGAGAATCATGTCGGCATAGCTCGCCGGCGCGATCACGCCGCGCTCCTTGCCGACGCCCATCACCTGCGCCGAGGTCAGCGTCGCCATGCGCAATACCTCGGCCGGCGCGATGCCGGCGCGCGCATAGAGTTCAAGCTCGTGATGCAGCATGTAGCCGGCGAGGCCGTCGGTGCCGGGAATGATCGTGACGCCGGCGTCGTGCAGCGCTTTCAGCAGGGCCAGCATCGCCGGGAGGGCGGCGTGGTACGCCTCGGTCTTGTCCTTCGGCACGTCGAGTGCGCCGCTGAGCAGGCCGCGGCGGATCTGCGGCGGGAAGCGCGGTGCGACTTCTTCCAGGCCCGGCGTGACCGCGGCCGGGTCGCCCGAGAACAGGCCCTCGAACACGCCGACGGTCGGATCGAGCACCGTGTGGTGCTGCTTCAGGAACTGGATGAAGTCGCGCACCTCGGGCGTGTCCGGGGTGAACTCGCGCGCGCGCTCGGCAACCTTGATGAAGCGGTCGCGATTGCGCGTTTCCTTGACCTCGGGGTAGAGGAAATTGAGGAAGATGAAGTTGAGATGCTGGATCTCGTCGGCGCCGGCTTCGACGAACTGGCGCTCCGACATGAACGCCGGCACATGGCCGCTGACACGCAGGCCGCGTGCGTGCGCGCGATCGGCGATCAGCGGCACCAGTTCGGGTTTCATCGATGAGTAGATCTTGATCTGCACGTAGCCGTGGTCGGCGTACCAGTCGACGTCCTTGAGCGCTTCTTCGGCGGTATCGGCGCGCATCTTGGTCGGGCCGGCGAGTTCGCCGGTGCCGTCGATGATGCCGGCCTTGAACACGCGCGGGCCGATCTCGCTGCCGTCGTCGAAACGCGCGACGCGCTGGGGGAAGGCATCGGTGTCGTTCGCCATGTCGCGCGCACTGGTGATGCCGTTGGCGAGATCGAGCAAGCCGTCGGTGTCGCTGAAATGCTGGTGGTTGTCCCACAGGCCCGGCATCAGGAAGCGGCCGTTCGCGTCGATCACTTCGGCATCGGCAGACGCCTTCAGTGCCGCGTTCGGCGCGATGCGCACGACGCGCTCGCCGCGGATCAGCACGCTGGTGCCGGGCGTCACCGAAAGATCGCGTGGATCGAACAGGCGCGCGTTGCGGATCAGCAGGCCGCCCTTCGGCGCGTGCACCAGATCTTTCGCCAGCCGTGCGGACCAGGCGTTGTCGGCGACTTCCTGCGCCGCGGTCAATGCTGCAATCGCCTTTTCGCCCGGCGCGGGCACCACCGCGAACCAGCCCGACACCGTCGCTGCGGTGCCGCCATCCGGCGCCAGCCAGATCGCCTGCGGCGTGAAGCCGAGTCCGCTGATGCGGTACTGGCGAAGTTCGGTGGTGCCGGCGCCCTCGCCGATGCGTGCGCTGCCGGCGGCCTCGATGCTCGCCTCGCCGGCGGGCAGCAGCGCAAGCCGGTGCTGCGGCGCTTTCAGCAGGGCCCGTGCGAGCACGCCGAAGAACTCCGGCGGCGCATTCGTCGGGATATAGAAAGCCGCGCCGGTGATCGCGCGCTCTTCGTGTTCGGTGCGGTTCTGCCAGCTCGCCTTGCCGTGGGCCCAGGCGAAATGTTCTTCGACCGGTGCCTTCATGTAGTCGTTGCCGCTGCCGGCATACTCGACCGGCACGCCGTTCGCATCGAGTTTCCAGGTCGCCGTGATGTGCTCGCCGCGGCCGCGGTCGTTGTAGGAATATTCGACGCGTGCGCTGCCGTCCGCCGTGATCGCGACCGTCTGCGTACCGGCCGCATTGCCCTGGATCAGGATGCGGTCTTCGCGCTGCGTCTGCGCCTCCACGGCGGCGCTCGCCGCGAGCATGACGACAATGCCGAGAATCCGCATGACCCGCTCCCCTGCTGGAAGGCCGTAGCTGATCATGCGCCGCGCGCAGCCGCCCGTGCCATAGGCAATGGCGCGGTACGACGAACGCAATGCGCTCTTGCTAGACTTGCGTTCCCTTGCCGAGGAGTCCTGCATGGACGCTGCCGCCCTGCCCCGCCCCGAACAAACGCATGTCTGCGTGATCGGTCTCGGCTATGTCGGCCTGCCGCTGGCGGTCGGATTCGGCCGCAAGCTGCCGACGCTCGGCTTCGACATCAACCAGGGGCGCATCACCGAACTGCGCGAGCATCGCGATCACACGCTGGAAGTGACCACCGAGGAACTGCAGGCGACCACCCAGCTGAAGTTCAGCGCCGACCCCGCCGACCTCGCCGCCTGCAACGTGTTCATCGTGACCGTGCCGACGCCGATCGACGACGCCAAGCGGCCCGACCTGACGCCGCTGGAATCGGCCAGCCGCACGGTCGGCCGCGCGATCCAGCGCGGCGGTGTCGCGATCTTCGAATCGACCGTGTATCCGGGCGCGACCGAGGAGGTCTGCGTGCCGATCATCGAGCGCGAATCCGGCCTCAAGTACAACGTGGATTTCTACGCCGGCTACAGTCCCGAACGCATCAATCCGGGCGACAAGCAGCATCGGCTCGAAACGATCCTCAAGGTGACTTCGGGCTCGACGCCGGAAGTCGCCGATTTCGTCGATGCGCTGTACCGCCGCGTCGTCACCGCCGGCACGCACAAGGCATCGAGCATCCGCGTCGCCGAAGCGGCCAAGGTGATCGAGAACACGCAGCGCGACCTCAACATCGCGCTGATCAACGAGCTCGCGCTGATCTTCCATCGCCTCGGCATAGACACCAGCGAAGTGCTGGCCGCGGCCGGCACGAAGTGGAATTTCCTGCCGTTCAAGCCCGGCCTGGTCGGCGGCCACTGCATCGGCGTGGACCCGTACTACCTCACGCACAAGGCGCAGCAGATCGGCTATCACCCGGAAGTGATCCTGTCCGGCCGCCGCATCAACGACGGCATGGGCGAGCACGTGGCGCATCGCGTGATCAAGCTGATGACGCAGCGGCGCATCCATGCCGCCGGCGCGGAGATCCTCGTGCTCGGACTCGCGTTCAAGGAAAACTGTCCGGACCTGCGCAACACGCGCGTCGTCGACGTCGTCGGCGAGCTGAAGAGCTACCACGCGAACGTGCACGTCTACGATCCCTGGGTCAGCCCGGCCGAGGCGCAGCACGAATACGGCATGACCCTGGTCGAGGAACTGGTGCCCGGCCGCTACGACGCGGTGATCCTGGCGGTGTCGCATCATCAGTTCATCGAACTCGGCGCGGACGGCATCCGAGCCCTCGGCAAGCCCGGCAGCGTGCTGTTCGACGTCAAGCAGATACTGCCGCGCGACAAGGTGGACGGCCGGCTGTGAGGTCCGGTGCGCGAGGAACTCGACAGGGGTGACATTCGTGCGATGACATCGCTCCGTGTACGGTGCGTTGCGCCGGCAGCGGCGTCACTCGAGCAGCGGCGTCACTCCACGGACGAGGTCATTCCACTGACGACGTTGTTCCACTGACGACGTCATTCCCGCGAAAGCGGGAATCCATTG
>DASWPR010000424.1:0-10439 GCA_036398455.1 Dokdonella sp. | reverse complement strand
GCCATCGCGCCGAACGCGCCGTGCGTGGAGGTGTGGCTGTCGCCGCACACGATCGTCATGCCGGGCTGGGTCGCGCCGATCTCCGGCCCGATCACGTGCACGATGCCGCGGTGCGCGCTGTTCCAGCCATACAGTTCGACGCCGAATTCGCGCGCATTGTTCTCCAGCGCGGCGACCTGCTGCTCGGCCTCGACCGAGGCATAAGGCCGTTTGCCGGAGGCGTCGGCCGGCAAGGTCGGCGTGGAGTGATCGAGCGTCGCGACGATGCGATCCGGGCAGCGCACTTTCAGGCCGCGCTCGCGCAGTTCGGCGAATGCCTGCGGCGAGGTGACTTCGTGCACGAGGTGCAGATCGACATAGACGATCGCCGGCGCGGACGCCGATTCGGGCGCGACCTGATGCGCGTCCCAGATCTTTTCGAACAGCGTGCGCGGCGAAGTCATGCGGCAACGCGCTCCATCAGCGCATCGACCGGCGTCAGCCAGCCGCGCCGGTCCGGCGTGCGGCCTTCGAACAGGCCGAAGAACGCATCCTGCAGCGCGCGCGTGATCGGTCCGGGCTTGCCGTTCGCGATGGCCTTGCGGTCGACCGAACGGATCGGCGTGATCTCGGCGGCGGTGCCGGTCATGAAGACTTCGTCGGCCGAGTACAGCGCTTCACGCGGCAGGTCTCTTTCCTCGACCGCGATGCCGAGATCGCCGGCCAGCGCGATGACGCTGTCGCGCGTGATGCCGGCGAGGATGCCGGCGCTGGTCGGCGGCGTCAGCAGTTTGCCTTTCTTCAGCAGGAACAGATTCTCGCCGGCGCCTTCGCTGAGCAGACCGTTGTAGCCGAGCGCGATGCCTTCGGCATAGCCGCCGCGGCGCGCCTCGAAGGCGATCAGCTGGCTCGACAGATAGTTGCCGCCGGCCTTGGCCCAGGTCGGCAGCGTATTCGGCGCAGGCCGGCTCCACGAGGACACGCAGACATCGGCGCCATGCTCGCGCGCATCGCCGTGGTAGGCGCCCCAGTTGAGCGCCATGATCGACACGTCGACCGGCGACCCGTCCACCGGCAGCACGCCGAGCGCGCCGGCGCCGCGGAATACGATCGGCCGCACGTAGGCCGATGCCATGCCGTTGGCGCGGATCAGTTCGAGGCAGGCCTCGTTGATCTGGTCCTCGCTGTAGCCGATGTCGATCTCGTAGATGCGCGCCGACTCGAACAGGCGATGCGTGTGGTCTTCCAGGCGGAAAAAGCACGGGCCGTGCGGCGTCGCGTAGACGCGCTCGCCCTCGAACACCGAGGAACCGTAGTGCAGCGCATGCGCGCTCACATGCACGGTCGCCTCGGCCCAGGGTTGCATGCGGCCGTTGTGCCAGATCAAAGGGGCGTAGCTCATCGTATTTTCCTTACAGGGCTGCCGCGGCGCGCAGTCGCGGCGTGCTGCGTTCGGTGGCGTGTTCGATGCGGTTGACGATTTCGAGCACGGCCAGCGCGGCCGCCTCGATGATGTCGGTGGAGACGGCGGAGCCGCGCAGTTCGCGGCCTTCGTGGGTGATCGACAGCGCGGCCTGGCCTTGCGCGTCGCCGCCTTCGCCGAGTGCGCGGATCTGGAACGAATCGATGCTTAGTTCGTGGCCGATGCCGTTGCCGACGGCGCGCAGCAGCGCATCGACCGGACCGTCGCCGATCGCCTCGCCGCCGACCTCGCGGCCGTCGTCGTGGCGCAGGCGCACGCTGGCCGACGCGCTGCCGCCGAGATGGCTGCTCGCATGCAGATGCGTGTAGTGCCAGGGACCGGCGGCATCAGGGTCGCGGCCGACGGCGAGCGCTTCCAGATCGCTGTCGCGCACTTCCTTCTTCTTGTCGCACAGTGTCTTGAAGCGCACGAACAGTTCGTCGAGTTCGCCATCGTCGAGCGTATGGCCGAGCGCGACCAGGCGCTCGCGCAGCGCATGCCGGCCGGAGTGCTTGCCGAGCACCAGCGAGGAGCGCGCGCAGCCGACGTCTTCGGGACGCATGATCTCGTAGGTGGCGCGATGCTTCAGCACGCCGTGCTGGTGGATGCCCGATTCGTGCGCGAAGGCGTTGTCGCCGACGATCGCCTTGTTGCGCGGAATCGTCGAACCGACCACGTTGGCGAGCAGCCGCGCAATCGGATGCAGGCGCTCGGTGCGGATGCCGGTGTGCGCGTGGAACAGATCGCGGCGCGTGTGCAGCGCCATCACGATCTCTTCGAGCGAGGCATTGCCGGCGCGTTCGCCGATGCCGAGCAGGGTGCATTCGGCCTGGCCCGCGCCGGCGCTGATCGCGGCCAGGCTGTTGGCGACCGCCATGCCGAGATCGTCATGGCAGTGCACCGACAGCACGGCCTGTTCGATGCCGCGCACGTGGCGGCGCAGGTAGCCGATGCGTTCGCTCATTTCCGCCGGCGTGGTGTAGCCGACCGTGTCCGGCGTGTTCAAGGTGCGGGCGCCGGCTTCGATCGCGGCGCTGAACACTTCGGCAAGGTATTCCGGTTCGGTGCGGATCGCGTCCTCGGCGGAGAACTCGACATCGTCGCAGAGCTCGCGGCCGCGCCGGATCGCCGCGATCGCGGTGTCGATGACCTGCTGCTTGCTCATGTTGAGCTTGTGCTCGCGATGCAGCGGACTGGTCGCCAGGAAGATGTGGATGCGCGGTTTCGTCGCACCTTCGAGCGCGCGCGCGACCGCTTCGATGTCCCTGGCCTGCGCGCGCGCGAGGCCGCAGATGCGCGCGTGGCGGATTTCCGCGCCGATCGCACGCACCGATTCGAAATCGCCGTCGGAGGCGACCGGAAAGCCCGCCTCGATGATGTCGACGCCGAGATCGGCCAGCGCGTGCGCGACGCGCAGCTTCTGCGCACGGCTCATCGAGAAGCCGGGCGCCTGCTCGCCATCGCGCAAGGTGGTGTCGAAGATCAATACGCGACGCGACGCGGCATCGCCTTCGCTGTCGTTGGTGGCATCTTCGCGGTTCATTGGGGCCTTTCTCTTTGAAAAGTGCGGCCATGAATGGCCGCGGGTGAATCATCCGAAGTGGAAATCTCCACGCGCATCGCGCCGTCTGGACGGCGGCGACCGAGGGCTGGGCACCATGGAAACCCAATAAAAAACCCCGCATCCGTTGCCAGGTGCGGGGTTTTTTAAGGAGTCCTAGCTGCTGTTGCCTGGACGCGTGCCCTTAACCCGCACCTCCGATGGTAATAAGGAGTACGAGTACAAGAAGCAGGTTGCCGCGCAATGCCAGCGCACGACCTTCGTCCACGAAAACGTGGCGGAGGGCGGCCGGGCGGTGGCTGTTGCGATGCGACATGACCCGACCCTAAACGAGGGCGGAAGGGTATGTCAAGCGTTCATTTCGCGAATTGCGCAGCCGCCGCGGGAGCCGACGAATGGACGGCTGGATGGCCGAGCCGGACCGGCAAGGCGCCTGGGCTCGCGCCGGCTAGCGTGACGAAACGTACTTCTCGCGCCGGATATGCGCCACCGGCAGGCCGGCTTCCTTCAGCATCGCGAAGGCCTCGTCGACCATGTTCGGATTGCCGCAGAGGTAGGCGACGTCGTGCTCGGCGTTCGGGCCGAGTTCGCCCAGGGCGACCTGCGCACGGCCGTTGCGATCGTGCGGCCGCGGCACGGCGCGTGGGGTGCGGCTGAAGCAGGGATGGAACGAGAAGCCTGGCACCTCGCGTGCGAACGCTTCGAACTCGTCGCCGTAGAGCAGCTCGGCTTCGTTGCGTGCGCCGTAGACCAGGGCGAAGGTGCAGCCGCGGGCGGCCGTCAGCGTACGGATCTGCGGCAGCATTGCGCGGTACGGCGTGACGCCGGTGCCGGTTGCGACGAGCAGGTAGCGGCGGTTCGTATCGGCCTCGCCGAGGCAGAAACGGCCATACGGCCCGCTCGCCTCGATGGTGCCGCCCTCATCGAGCTGCGACAGCAGTTCGGTGGCGGCGCCGCCGTCGACGTAGGACACGGCGATCTCGATACGCCCGACCGGCGTGCGGTCGCCGGCCCCGATGGTCGCGACCGAGTAGCTGCGCTTGGTCGGCTTGCCGTCCGCATAGTGGAAATGCACCTGCAGGAACTGGCCGGGCACGAACGAGAACAGGGCGGCATCGGCGCGCTCGAACGACAGATGGCGCACGGACGGGGCGAGCATGTGGCTCGCGGCGAGGCGGAGGGTGAAATGGTCCATCGATACTTCTGGCAGCGGGTCAGGCGACAGGCAAGCCCGCTATACTAACAGGCTGCCGCGGTCGCTCCGCGCACCACCTCCCCTGCGAGATTCATGAGCATTGTTCCCGCGCTCGATGTCGTCGAGCTGAAGAAGACCTACGCGAACGGCGTCGAGGCGCTCAAGGGCGTCTCGCTGAGCGTGCAACCCGGCGATTTCTTCGCCCTGCTCGGCCCGAACGGCGCCGGCAAGTCGACCCTGATCGGCATTCTCTCCTCCCTGGTCAACGCCAGCGAGGGCGATGCGCGCATCTTCGGCGTCTCGATCCGCACGCAGCGCAGCGCCGCGATGCGCCTGATCGGCCTGGTGCCGCAGGAACTCAACTTCAACATGTTCGAGAAGCCGTTCGATATCTGCGTGAATTCGGCCGGCTTCTACGGCATTCCGCGCCCGATCGCCGCCGAACGTGCCGAGAAATACCTGAAACAGCTGGTGCTGTGGGACAAGGCGTTCCAGCCGGCGCGGGCCATGTCCGGCGGCATGAAGCGGCGCCTGATGATCGCCCGCGCCATGATGAGCGAGCCGAAGCTGCTGATCCTCGACGAACCGACCGCCGGCGTCGACATCGAGATCCGCCGCTCGATGTGGAAATTCATCAGCGGCATCAACGCAGCGGGCACCACGGTCATCCTCACCACGCACTACCTGGAGGAAGCCGAGCAGCTGTGCCGCAACATCGCCATCATCGACAAGGGGCGCATCATCGAGAACACCACGATGAAGCTGCTGTTGTCCAAGCTGGACGTCGAAACCTTCGTGCTCGACCTGGCGCGGCCTGCGGAAACGCTGCCCGTGATCGCCGACGTGAAGCTGACGCGTGTCGACGACGTCACGCTGGAAGCCGAGATGTCGCGCGAGCACGACCTCAATTCCCTGTTCGCGAACCTGTCGGCGCAGGGCATCACCGTGCGCTCGATGCGCAACAAGGCGAACCGGCTGGAAGAACTCTTCGTGCGGCTGGTCGAAACGGGCTCGACCCGTTCGGACAAGGAGGCCGCATGAGCACCAATGCCAACCTCATCGCGCTCGGCACCATCACGCGCCGCGAAGTGGTGCGCATCCTGCGCATCTGGATGCAGACCCTGCTGCCGTCGGCGATCACGATGACGCTGTACTTCGTCATCTTCGGCCGCATGGTCGGCAGCCGCATCGCCGACATCGTGCCGGGCATCGGCTACATCGACTACATCGTGCCGGGCCTGATCATGATGGCCGTCATCACCAACAGCTACGGCAACATCTCCTCGTCGTTCTTCGGCGCCAAGTTTGGCCGCCACGTCGAGGAGATGCTCGCCTCGCCGATGCCGAGCTGGGTGATCCTGACCGGCTACGTCTCAGGCGCCGTGCTGCGCGGCCTGCTGGTCGCGGCGATCGTGCTGATCATCTCGCTGTTCTTCACGCGCATCCATCTGTACCACCCGTGGATCACCCTGTCGACGATCCTGCTGACCGCCATCGTGTTCTCGCTGGCCGGCTTCGCCAATGCGGTCTACGCGAAGAAATTCGACGACATCGCGCTGGTGCCGACCTTCGTGCTGGCCCCGCTGACCTATCTCGGCGGCGTGTTCTATTCGGTCAACCAGCTCGGCTCGCCGTGGCGCGAAATCAGCCATGCCAATCCGATCCTCTACATGGTCAGCGCGTTCCGCTACGGCCTGCTCGGTATCAGCGATATCCCGATGGGCGTCGCCTATGCCGTGATGATCGGCTTTGCGCTGGTGCTCGGCGCGCTTGGCATGTTCCTGCTCGAACGCGGCATCGGGCTTCGCTCCTGACCTCGCGACACCGACCGGTTCACCGTTTGCTGGGATTTCGATTCCGACTGGAGACAAGGCGATGCGCGCAATCCGCTGGCTGGCCCTTTCGATTCTGAGTATCGGTAGCGCGGTTGCGGCCGATGCGCCCCCGCCGGCCGACGTGGCGCGCCTGCACGAGATCGCCGGCCAAGTCAGTGCCGACGAACTGCATGCGACGATCGCGAAGCTGGTCTCGTTCGGCACGCGCCACACGCTGTCCGACACGAAGTCCGACAAGCGCGGCATCGGCGCCGCGCGACGCTGGGTGCACTCGCGTTTCGAAACGTTCTCCAAGGATTGTGGCGGCTGCCTGCAGATCGAAACACCGGCGCAGACGGTGACCGGCAAGCGGGTGCCGCAGCCGACCGAAATCGTCGACGTGGTTGCGATCCAGCGCGGCAGCGGCGATCCGAACCGCGTCGTGCTGATCACCGGACATCTCGATTCGCGCGTCACCGACGTGATGAATGCGAAGAGCGATGCGCCCGGCGCCAACGACGACGGCTCCGGCACGGCCGCCGTGATCGAGGCGGCACGCGTGCTCTCCCGGCATACGTTCGCCGCCACGATCGTATACGGCGTGCTGCAGGGCGAAGAGCAAGGCTTGTATGGCGGCAAGGTGCTCGCCGACTACGCCGCGAGCCAGCATTGGCAGGTCGAAGCCGACCTCAACAACGACATCGTCGGCAACACGCACGGCCAGGACGGCGTCAACGACAACACCGTCGTGCGCGTGTTCTCCGAAGGCACCAAGAGCGGCGAGACGCTCGATCAGGCGAAATACCGCCGCTACCACGGCGGCGAGGTGGATTCCCCGTCGCGCAATATCGCGCGCCTGCTGGCCGACCTGTCCGAGCGCTATCTCACCAATTTCCACGTACACATGGTTTACCGCACCGATCGCTACGGCCGCGGCGGCGACCAGGTGCCGTTCCTGGAGGCCGGCTATCCGGCCGTGCGAGTCACCGAGGCGCACGAAAACTACACCCGCCAGCACCAGGACCTGCGCACCGAGAATGGCGTCGCTTATGGCGACACGATCGACGGCGTCGACTTTGCCTATCTGGCGCAGGTCACCCGACTCAATGCCCTTGGGCTCGCCACGCTGGCCGCCGCGCCGGTGCCGCCAGCCGGCGTCGATATCGATGGCGCCGTGAGTACCGACACCACGATTCACTGGCAGGCCGCCCCGGGCGCTGCCGGCTACCGGGTCTGGTGGCGCGACACGACCGCGCCGCAGTGGCAGCAGAGCCGCTGGGTCGGCGACGCGACGAAAACCACGCTGAAAAACATTGTGGTCGACGATTTCTTCTTCGGTGTGAGCGCAGTCTCCGCCACCGGCGAAGCCAGCCCGGTGGTGTTTGCGGGCGAGGCCGGCAGCTTTAGCGCCGCTCCGGCCGCGAAGACGCCCTAGCCGGCCCGATCGCGTCCGTGCGGTGAACGCTGCGTTCCGGCCACGCGGCTGGTGCGGCGGCGCCGGTGTCCCCAACTTGCGGGGTCAAGGCGCCACTGCGGCGCGGGAGGATTCGAAATGATCGAGCACAGACCCTTCAATGAACTCGGCGGCGCGGACCATGGCTGGCTGAAGGCCAAGCATCACTTCTCGTTTGCCAGCTACGCCGATCCCGAGCGCATGAGCTGGGGCGCGCTGCGCGTGTGGAACGACGACGAGATCGCCGCCGGCAGCGGCTTCCCGCCGCATCCGCACGCAGACATGGAAATCATCACCTACGTGCGCAACGGCGCGATCACGCACCAGGACAGCCTCGGCAACAAGGGCCGTACCGAAGCCGGCGACGTGCAGGTGATGAGCGCCGGCAGCGGCATCCGCCACGCCGAATACAACGCCGAGAGCGAGACCACGCGGATCTTCCAGATCTGGATCATCCCCGACGCGCGCGGCGGCGAACCCTCGTGGGGCGCACGCCCGTTTCCGAAGGGCGACCGCTCAGGTCGCTTCGTCGCCCTCGCCAGCGGCAGCAAGGACGACGGCGACGCATTGCCGATCCGCGCCGATGCGCGCGTGCTCGGCGCGACCTTGAAGGCTGGCGAGAGCAGCGAATACGCCCTGGCACCGGGACGCCACGCCTACCTGGTACTGGCCGCGGGCAGTGTCGAGATCGACGGCAAGCGCATCGATGCGCGCGACGGCGCGGCGATCCGCGATGTGGCGTCGATCAAGCTCACGGCGCTCAGCGACGCGGAGATTGTGCTGGTTGATAGTGTTTGACGCACGACGCCCGGTCGCACGTAGAGACTTGGCGACATAGAAAGATGTAGCCCTCTCCCCCGGCCTGCCGGGGGAGAATTGGAGTGAAGTGTGGGGTTCATGCCGGATCGCCGCTCACGTAGCTGTCGCGCGCCGCTCACAAGCCACCGGATCGCGCCTTTCGCTGTGACGACGATATCGGAAGACCCGATCTAATCCAGCGCGAGCTATTCCAACGCGAAGAACACCCGCGCAGTAGCGGTCGCGTGCGCTGCCGTCGTTTCCACCGCCTCCCCCCGCGCCGCCGCTACGGCCGCGCAGATATGCGCCAGATACATGGGCTCGTTACGTCGATGCGAAGGCTTCGGATGCAGATCGCGCGGCAACAGGTACGGTGCGTCGGTTTCGATCATCAGGCGATCGGCCGGAATCAGCCTGATCAGTTCGCGCAGATGCTGGCCGCGGCGCTCGTCGCAGATCCAGCCGGTGATGCCGATGTAGCAGTCGCGGTCGAGATAGTCGATGAGCTCGGCGCGCTCGCCGGTGAAGCAGTGCACGACGGCCCGTCCGATACGGCCACGCACCTTGTCCAGGCAGGCGAGGAAATCGGCGTGTGCATCTCGCTGATGCAGGAACAGCGGCTTGCCGCTGTCCACCGCGATCGCCAGCTGCCGCTCGAACGCGGCGATCTGCGCGGCGTGCGGCGAGTAGTTGCGGAAGTAGTCGAGCCCGGTTTCGCCGACAGCCTTTACATCCGGCGCTGCGACGAGTTCGCGCAGTAATGCGTCGGTGAGGTCGTCGTACTCGTGCGCGTGGTGCGGGTGCACGCCCGCGGTCGCGTACAGGAATCCCGGATGCGAGCGAGCCAGTTCGTGCGCTGCACGACTGCCGCCGGCACTCGCACCGGTTACGATGATGCGGTCAACCGAGTGCGCCCGCGCGCGTTCGAGCACCGCGTCGAAGTCGACGCGGAAGGATTCATGTGTCAGGTTCGCGCCGATATCGATCAGATGCATCACGCAGCGTGCTTCCCGGAGTGGTCGAACCCGCGATTATGCGATCGATACCGACCTCATGGCGCGCGGCGTTTACCACAAGTTAACGCGGTTCCAATCATGCTCGCCGCTACATCACCTTGGATGGGGATTCACCGATGAACACATTGTCGCGTCTGGCGCTGACCGTTGCGGTCGGCGCGTTTACCGTGCCCGCGCTGGCGGCCTCCCCTTCTGCTGCTGACGAGGCTGCGCACAACGCGCTCGTGTCATCGGCGCGCGCCCAGCTCGCCAAGGCGATGGCGCAGGCCAAGGCCGAGCGCGCGGCCACCGCAGCGACGTCGGGCGCAAAAGCGTTCGGCCAGAACAACTATCCGGGTTCGCCGGGCCCTAACCCGTACCGCGCCTATCCACCGAGTTGTGCGGCTTATCCGCTGCCGGATGTGCCCAGCGGGCCTGCCGATCAGATCTACAGTACGCAGATGCCGTTCTGGACGCGCAATGCCAACGGCGACATTCTCACGCCGGAAGTCGTAACCGTCACGGTCTGGCGCATTGCCTGCAGCAGTGGTGGCTCGGTCACTCCGTACAACTCGACCGGCGGTTTCTACAACTCCATGACCTTCCTTCGCGTCGACAGATCCAGCGCGAACGAGGGGCACTCCGACTACTACCCCACCTTGCCGCTGCTGCAGACCAATCAGGGCAATCTCGACTGGAGCAATCCGGCGACGCAAGTCCGCGCGGCGCCCGAGCCGAATACGGTTGTATCCGAAGGAGCCTACGATGCTCCGATCTACAACAGCACAACGTTTGTGCTCGACAACTTCAACTACACGGCCGCGTTCTACCACGAGTACAACGACGCCTTCACCTTGAGCGTGAATCCGGGTCTCGGCGCGGACGCCACCGGCACCGTGCTATTCAACATCGACGCCTACAGTCCGACCTCGGCCACCTATCCTGACGCGTTCAACCCCCTGCCGATCGACGGCTACATGTCGACTTCGTGGTACTCGCCCGATCACGGCGGCGAAGGCATGCAGATTCAGGTGTACGACGGCGATGCCAACAATCGTACGTTCGCTGCGGGCTGGTATACCTCCGACAGCAACGGGCGGCCTTTCTGGCTCTTCGCGCAGGGCAGCGTGCCGATCGGCGCGACGACGGTCCAGACCACCGCGGTCTACGTCAGTGGTGGCG